>MNUR01000013.1 GCA_001871115.1 Elusimicrobia bacterium CG1_02_56_21
CGGGTCGAGGGCCAAGCGCTATGCGCGCAGTGCCCGAGAGGGTGTATGCCGCGCCGCAGGCGGCCTCGCTATGCGAGGAGAAAATTTCAGCGGTAATTTTCCGGCGAAAAAGGTCCACCGGTCCAGCGCGGCCAGGATAGCGCCCAGGCGCACGGCGGCCTGCGCCTGGTGGTCCACGTAAGCCGCCTCCAGCGCGCCGGTGTTGTAGCGGCCGGCCTGCCAGAAACGGTCGTCCTCAACGCTTACCGGGTCCGCCACGCCCCCCCCGCCTTCCATGCGCTCGGGCGTGGCGGTTAAGCCAAGCAGCAGGGGTATCTGCTTACCGCAAGTTGAACCGGTTGCAAATTGCAACCAGTTCTCCACACGCTTTAAGGTCGCAAATTGTGATTTCCAATTTTTGCCGTAAACCCTATCTTTCTAGCCGGCGGCGGATCCGCTATAAGGTTTTTTATAGCATCGAATACAACTTTAAACTGGTAGTCGTACTTCTTCTCCATCTCCTCCAACTTGCGGCGCAGGTCTGCATGGGTATTTAGCAGCTCCCGGAGCTTCGTAAAGGTGCGCATTATCTGAATGTTCACCTCTCTGGCGCGGTGGCTCTTCAGTACGCTTGAAAGCATGGAAACGCCGTTTTCGGTGAACGCATAGGGCGAATAACGCCTGCCACCCCATCTTGAGGTTCCAATTTGGAACCTCAAGTTTTTGAGCTCATTCGCTTTAAGCTTATACATAAAGTCTGCCGGGAAGCTCTCCAGATTTCTTGCGACAGCTTTGTTCAGATTCTTTGTAGTAACCCCATAAAGCCCTGCCAAGTCACTGTCCAGCATTACCTTGTGACCACGAATGATATAGATTTTAGACTCGATAATTTCCTGTGGAATAATTTCTTTAGCCATAATCCCCCCTTGCCGTATAAATAGCATAGCAGACCAACGCGACAACCGTCTGTCGGGTTGGTTTTGGAGATTTTGGGATTTTCTGGAACGGTCCGGGCGTGGGGACTAATTATTCTTCTTCAAATTCCGCCCGCATGGCGGGCGGCATGTATTTTAAATCTTTAGGGGCGTTTGGCGGCAAAACCTCATGAGGTCTTTCTATCCCGGGCGCAGCCAGCTCACCGCTCTTCTTCGAAAGAAGCGCCTGCCTTTTCTCTTTTTCCTTGTCCTCAAGCTCTTTGCGCATGGCGGGCGGCATGTATCTTATTTCCTCGTGGGCTTTTAGCGGCGGCGGTTCGGTAGGGATCAACACCACGCGGCTCCTCCCCACCGCCTCGCCGAACCCCGCGCGCTCGGCATGCTGCAGGGTTTCACGCAAGAAAGCGCTGTTAAGCCGCTCAGCCGGAGCAAGCGCCGTACTGTGGGCGGCCGCCAGGGGCGGCGGCATGCCGGCCCTCAAGTATTCGCGGGTATCGCGGATAGCAATGGGATCAAGCGCTTGCTCCTTGAACCAGAGTATATAGCCGTTCAGCCGGCTATATTAGTTACCTTGGTAAAGGATTCCTCCGGCGGCGTGGGCAGGCTGCCCGCGCATACTATGACGTTGCGCACCATGACCCCGCCGAATTCCGCTTTAAGCAGGTTGAAGCAGACGTTGCCCGCGCGCTGAACCTGGTCGAAGGGATCGTGGTAGACGCCCTCCTGGGCGAACTTGCGGCTCCAGCGCTTGGTCTCCAGCACAAATACACCGGCCGGTGTGATAACCAGATGGTCCAGCTGTGCGCTCCTCAACGCCGCCCCCCCATTGAACTTTCGGATCTTGCGGGCCTTCAGCCGGACATCGTTAAGCACTATGCAGTCGCCGGGCAATTCCTTTAGCTTCTCTATAACTTCCAACTCCGCCAAAGCCCCGGCCAGTTCGGGCGACTGTAGTGCGGCCTCCACCTCGGCCATGTCTCCGGCCAGGAGTGCGGCATACCGCTGCTCCAGGGCGAAAAGGCGTGAGATATCGTATTTAGTTTTCAGAATGAGGAACCAATTCATCAAGGCGCTGAAAATGCCCGGCTCGGCGCGCAGCAGGGCGATCCGGGCGTTCTTATACCGCACGCAGGCAGCTATCTCGGAGTGAAAACGGTCGATGGCCGGTTTGCACGCCGCGCGCATATTCTGCAGCAGCGGCTGCAGTTCCTCCGGCCGCACAACATAAATATTCCGTGCCGCCAGCTTTTCCCTGAAAGTCCGCCAGGCGCCGCTTTCCCCCAGGAGCAGGGCCTTGCCTGAAACAGCCCGAGCCTCCGCAGCCCCTGGCTGCGCTCCGGAGGACCTGCCGCCGTTCTCCCATTTGCGCAGGCCCACACGGAACAACTCTTTCCCCATCTCCAGGCCGAAGCGGGTGAGTGCGGATCTGGGCGAAGCATACCGGGCCAGCAGATTTAACCCAAGCGCGGATTTTATCAACTGCCAGAGCAATATAAGAACAGCTATTACAAAAAGGAACCCCGCGGCAAGCTTAAGTAACGGCGCGAAAGCCGGCAACAGAGAAAATGGGCCCAAGTTGCTTTTTTTGAAATAGCCCGAGAGCGCATAAGCGCCTATGCCTAAAAGTGCGTAAAGCCACCAAGGCAAATTTACTTGAGGATTTGATCTGTGCCGCCTATACATTATGTCTCCGCGGAAACTATAACTCGCTGAAACCTATCTAAATTTTCTGTAAACCCAATCGGATTTGGAAGTTAGGAAGCAGCGTCCCACCCCCAAAGTCCCAGAGGGGTTGAATTCTACCCCTTTGAACACTAGGTAATTATAATTTCAGACGGTGACAATCCGTCACCAACTGGTTCCCTTGGTTTTTCTTTCTATTCCCCCGCCAACCTCTTATCTTCCGGCTTAGCCAGGAAATTCTTCTTTGACACGATCGACCGGCCGAGCCGTTTCTCCAGTTTCTTCCTTGCACCGCCAGCAATGTCGCCGCCTGCCTTGGCATCGGCTTTTAATTTCGGTACACCTTTTGAGTCCTCGGTGCGGTGAATCTCTGTGGTGGCGCGCTCGCCCAGCATATTAAAGATCAGCTCGAAGTCGTCCATGTGGTCGCGCAGATTCTGCCGCTTTAGGCCTTTCAGCTTTTTATACTGGCTGGGGATCAGGCCGAACGTAGCCTTGGAGATCTCAGCCGTCAGGATTTCGTAGTCTTTTTCTTCCCTGGCACCGCGCTTCTGCCATTCATCGGTCAGTTCTTCGCGGATGGCGATACCGCGCATCCGCTTTTCTATCCAGTCCTCCGAATAGCCTTTGAGTTTATAAAGCATCCGTGTCCGCTTAGTCGCTAATTCCGGGTTTTCAATTTCCTGTACCCGCTCATAACCGACTTTCGCCAGCCAGCGCTTGAGCGGCTCGGCCTTGGGCGAGGGAATAGACTGGATAATGCGGAAGATGCCTTCGGTATCCGCACAGTCGGTCCCGTATTTCTTGCCATCGGGGGCGGGCAATTTCAGTACGTGACAAAATGTCACGACCTCGCTTCCTTCCTCCTGCAGTCTTTGCTTTAGTTTGCGCCAATACGCGCCGGCATCGGGACTGTCGGTAAGAGCGCCGCAGATGTCCACGACCGAAAAATACCACTCATTCTTGTGGATTATTTTCCTAACTCTTTTGCCCTTGAATACCACAATTTTATTCATTTCCATGATTGCGCACCTCTATCCCTGCGCGAAATATTTGCCGGGATGAAA
>MNUR01000059.1:0-3413 GCA_001871115.1 Elusimicrobia bacterium CG1_02_56_21
TCAGAGTTACCTGGCAGAGCCTGTTTATATTCAATGGAGTAGCCTTCCTTTACCCCATCTTCTATCAGACGCTGAAGATGGGTTATGTCCAAGTCGTCAAAGGATATATCTTCAAGTGGCATATACTCACCTCTTCCAAAGCTGATGCGCCGCCCAACCTTCGTTCAGACCAATTCTGGACCAGAAGCCGGGAACATCCGGCTTGTTGTTCAGCAGGTGCTCAAGGTTTGTGCGCCACTGCGCATAAAACCCGTCATTACAGGAGAGGGGGAGCATCTGATTGATGGCGTATACGACGGCACCGATTTGGCGCGAATTAACACCCTGCCACTCCGGCGCGGCGGGCAAGGTGGGGGAAACGGAAAGCCTCTTATCCCAGAGCCTGGCATGATGGGCGCAGATATTCCGTATGTAACAGAATGACCGCAGCCAGGAAACCAGCACCGGCGGTTGCAGTTTAAAGTTTGCGGCTATTACCTTCTGCTCCTTGTTGTGCATGTACTCCACAAATTTGGATAGCGCGCCGAAACTCATTATCTCGACCGCCACCCAAACAGGTACAGCGGGGAAGCTTTTGGGATAGTCCCGCTGAAAGTGCCGCACGAAGAACTCATAGGACTTTTTCGTGTTGTGGTGCAGGTCTTCAACCCAAATGGCGTGATTGGTCTGGTTGGTACGGAAGTTTGCCGGGTTCTCATGCGCAAAGGCGTCGTTAAAGGCATGAGAGAAGTGATATGCGGTCTGCGTTCTTACCGCCATCTCCACAAAGGCCAGGCCCTCGGAAATTATGTCCCGCAACTGGTGGTCGAATTCGCAAAGCGCTACAACCTGCTCGAACCTGGTGCCAGGCAGGAATTCGTGGCGGGCCCGCTCGAACTGGAGACAGTAACCGCTGAAATGGTAGTAGTTAACCTTGCCAAGGAAACTCTCGGCAGCGGCCATATCAGAAATAACAAGGCCGCGGCTTTGCAGCAGCTTAACTTGCTCTAAAAAAGGAAGCGGCGGCTTATTGAAGGACACAAAATCCTCCCAATAAGCCGCCGTAAAAAAACGATACCTGCCCGGTTGCGCTTGGCCTTGCGGCTAGAGGCGTGGCAGGTGCGTTGTTATTAGTATAACATACGGAACTTGAGAATTCAAGGTTTGACCCAGGAATTCCCGGCCTCACGAAGGCCCTATTATACTCGGGATAATAGCGCCTCTTGAGCGTTGCGGATATGCTTAAGGCCATTTGTACCCCATCTTGCCAAAGATCCCCTTAAGTTCCTGCTCCGCCTTGCTCTGCTCGGACGTAATCTTGGCCAAGTCATTGAGGATAAGCTGTATGTCGCGGTGCTCTACGGCCTGGCCCGTTTCTATGTAGCGGGAGGGGGAGATATTGTAGTCATACTTGGCCGCTATCTCGCTGACAGGCATGACCTTAAGGAACTTCTCAACGTCAGCCCCGGCGTGGAAAGCCGTGGCTATTTTTTCAACGGCCGCATCAGGGAAATAGTTCTTGGGACGGCCCTTCTCATAATCCTCGGAAGCATTGATCAGGATTATTTTACCCTTGCGCTCCGCCGTCTTATGTTTGTTTATAACCAGGATAAGTCCCGCGGCCGTGGTGTTGTAGAAGAGATTGTCAGGCAGCAGGATAACGGCCTCGACATAATCCTTGTCCACGAACCATTTGCGGATTATCTTCTCTTTATCGTCGCCCTGGCTGCCACTGCCGCGGCTGGCAGCGCCGGTATCCAACACTATAGCAGCCCTTCCCCTGGGCTTAAGCGAGGCATGGACATGCTGAACCCAGGCCCAGTCGGCGCTGGAGCCCGGCGCATAGCCGCCACGGGGGGAGAACCGGTCGTAGCGGTCGTTTTCAAAGAAGTCGGGGGCCATCTTCTGATTCCACATGGGATTTGTGACCACCATGTCGAAAGCCTTAAGCCCGCCGCCTTCTAAAAACTTCGGGTTGCTCATGGTATCTCCGCGGAAGATGTCTCCCTCCATGTCGTGGACAACCATGTTCATACGGGCGATAGCGAAACTGGAGCCTGTATATTCCTGACCACGGAGCTTAAGCGGTTTTTTAACCTTGCCGGTCCCTTCGCGCTGCAACAACTCAAGCTCGCATTTGATGAGCAGACCGCCGGAGCCGGAACAAGGGTCGTAGACCTCTTCTCCCTGCTTGGGGATCATCAGCTTAGCCATGAGCCAGCCCACTTCTTTAGGCGTGAAGAACTCCCCGGCGCTTTGCCCTTGCCCTTCGGCAAATTTTCTAAGCAGGTACTCATACGCCCGGCCCAGGAAATCCGGCTCGACGTCGTGCAGACCAAGACGGTATTTGGGGTCGCTAAATTTCTCAACAATCATCTCCAGCGCCTTGTCGCTGATTTCGCGCTCACCATTATTAACCGCGTTAAAATCCTGCCGGTCTATTACACCCTGAAGCAGCTCGTTTTCCCTGGAGATAAGCCGCAGAGCGTTAGTGATCTTCTCGCCAAGGGTTTTGGGCGTTCTTGTGGGAGGATACTTGAACTCGCGCCGCCCGCTGAGCACAGGCCAGGAAGCCTCTTCCGGAATGTAAAAGCGCACCATGCTATGGTCCGCCTCTATGACTTCACGGGCAGCGGCTTCGCTGCCATACTCTTTAGCCAGCCTGGCTATTTCGTCTTCGAAAACATCCGAGAGGCGCTTAATAAAAAGGAGGGGAAGGATATAGTCCTTGAACTTCGGAGCGTCCTTTTCACCGCGGATGGAGCAGGCCGCCTGCCAGAGCATGGTTTCCATGTCCTTCACGCCCATCTGTTCGCCGTTGGCGGGTGCCGGCTCGGCACTGAGGCCTTTGCGCTTCCTGGATTCGGCCTCTTTAAAATTGACAAGCAGGTCCGTATACCCCTCGCCGAGTTTTCTTATATAATCACTTACGATACTCGAAATGCGCGGGCTGGGATCAAAATGGCTACGCTCCCAACGGTTTATGGTGGGATAAGAAAGTCCGAGTTTATCAGCAAGCTTCTGCTGGCTCAACCCGGTTCTCTTGCGGACTTCCTTAATTACGTCGGAGAATTCCATAGTTAACTGCTCCTTGTATGTAGCCATATACCCATATCATGTATTATATCACATGATACACTACTGTCAAGGGCCTTTTAGCCCTAAAAGCGCCTTCCCGCCCCAATTGGGCCTTAATATCCCAAAAAGTATAGCAGATGAACCCGACAACGGCATGTCGGGTTGAAAAAGGCTGTTTTTGCTCTTTTTCTCTGTTCCGGGTGGGTCATTACGCCGTATCTTGAATGGGCGGGGACAATCATAAGATCCCCGGGCCAGGGCGGCGGCGACGGCCCACGGGCGGCCAGGCGCTACCGCCCTGGCCCGTTCCTTATGTCCGCCTCGGCCTCTGCCGGTGGCGGCGAATATTAACAGAA
>MNUR01000030.1 GCA_001871115.1 Elusimicrobia bacterium CG1_02_56_21
CGTCCTCTGGCAGGACCGCCGGCTCCTGGTCTACGGCAAGGGCGGCCCGTTCGGCAAGAAAACAAAACGCCGCATCGTGCCGCTCACTGAGCGCGCTTTTACCGTTCTCTCGCACTATTTCTCGCTCAACGACACCTTCGGCTACACCGCCCGCGGTATCCAGAAGATCGTCCGGCGGGTCTCTAACCGCGCCGGCATCACCCAAAAGGTTTCCCCCCACGTCCTGCGCCACACCTTCGCGGCCGCCTGCGTTAAAAAAGGACTAAGCACCCGTTATCTGCAAATGTTCCTTGGGCATGATCACCTGGCGACAACGGAAATATATTTAAACGTCTCCCCGGAAGACGCCTGCGCGGAATTTAAGAAACGGTTTTGAATTCCCAGACCGTTCTATTGCGCTTTTTTATGTTATACTTGTCATACATAAGGAAACCCTATGATCGCTATCCGACTACCTAAAGAAATTGAACTCAGGCTTAACACCCTGGCAACGTCCACCGGGCGCACGAAAAGTTATTATGTTCGTGAGGCCCTTCTTAAACATCTGTCCAATATCGAGAATATTTACATGGCCGAGAAGCACAGACAGACTACCCGCGCGGGATCCGCGCGCCCTGTAACGCTAAAACCCGCAGTTAAGCGGCGGGGCGGCAAATGATTATCGCCTTTGCCAACCAAAAAGGCGGCGTCGCCAAAACAACTACCTGTTTAAATCTCGGCGCCGGCCTGGCCATGCGCGGCTATTCTACCCTACTGATAGACTCTGACCCACAGGCATCGCTCAGCTGCTACCTTGGCGCCGAAGCCGGCAAACCGACCCTTGGCGACTGGCTGATGGATCGCGCGCCCTTTGACCAGGTCGTCCGCGCCACCCCGCACGCCAACCTGTCCTATGTCGCTACAAACGAGCGCCTTATCGCCGACGAATCATTAATGGAACAGGATAAGTTTAAAGCTATCCATTATCTTAAGCGCAAAACCGAGGCCCTCCGGGATCGTTATAATTTCATCCTTATTGATACCATGCCGAGCTTTTCGGTCCTCCTCGCCAACAATCTTGTCGCGGCTGACCAGGTTGTTATCCCGGTTAAGCTAGAATGGCTCTCCATCCAGGGCCTGGCGCCGCTCCTCGCAAAACTCCGCGACATCCAGGATAATGTTAAAGACCTGCAGATCCTCGGGATCCTTGGCACCTTTAACCGCAAAGGCGTGACCGAGTGCCACAAATGTTTTACAGAGCTCGAGGCGCAGCTGCCAGGGCGCGTATTTTCCACAACCATCCAGCTTAACAGCAAACTCGCGGAAGCCGCCGGCGTCGGGAAACCAATTCAGCATTACGACCGTCTATGCCAGGGCGCCACCGATTACGAAGAATTAACCGAGGAGGTTATCAAGAAATGCCACGTCAAGAAGAAAGCACCCGCAGAGGCTCGTTAAATTTACTCGGTATCGAGGCCGCCGGCATTCCTGCGGCCGAGCGCGTAATCGAGATCCCGGTTTCGTCCGTCCGCCCGAATCCGCATCAGCCGCGGCGCCAGTTCCCGCAGGAATCCCTCCAAGAGCTTGCGGGCTCTATCAAGGCGCATGGTCTGCAGCAACCAATCATTGTTCGCCAAGTTAAGCACCTGGCTACCGCTGGCGGCGCAGCCGCAGGTCCGGCTTATGAACTTGTCGTGGGTGAACGCCGTTTGCGTGCGCACCAGCTCGCGGGTTTAAAAGTTATTCGTGCGATTCTCCGCTCAGTTGCGGACGAGCAGTTATTGCGTCTTGCGATCGTTGAAAATATCCACCGCGAGGACCTCCCTTTTATGGACCGGGCCGTTGCGTTCTGCCGCTTTAAGGATCAGTTCCACGCAGGAAAGGTAGAACCGGCCTCCGAAGACTTAAAGATATCGCGTCGCACAGGTTTTAATTACAGCAAGCTTGGCACCGCCGAACCGGAATACCAGGCGCTTATCGTAAAGAATGATCTTGATGTCCGCGGCAGTAATCTTTTTTTAAACCTGGCCGGCAAGGTAGCTAAGGAGTTTCCAAATAAAACCGAGGCCTTTAAAAAGGCGATCAACAGTGGTGAATTGGGCCTTCCTGCGCTCAATAAATTACAGGATAAATATTTTCCGGTCCAGCATCAGGAAGCCGCGAAGCCGGGCAGTGTGGGGAAAGGGGCACACCCAACCAGCGCGGTCGCTGTGAAAGATATCCCTTTCCGGAAGACTGCTACAGAAGTTGTATTAGAGCTCCGCTTTGACCCGCGCAAAAAGGCTCATATTGATGCAAAACTCCGCGAACAGTGGGCCAAAGCAGCCAGGCAGTTTTTTAAAACCGCGGGCTTTAGCACCGTTAAAATAGAGCAGTAAAAGTCCTGGGTTTTAAAAAGTGCAACCGTTGCACTTTTAGGGGGTCTTCATAGTGCTGTACCCTCAAAAATCTCAGAAAGCATGGTTTTAAAAGTTATTAACAATTTCCCAAAAGGTATGTCATATCGGTCACAAATCAAGTAAAAGCCATGTCATTCGGGTCTTAAATCGGGTTAAAGCTATGTCATTCGGGTCTCATTTAGGGTTAAAAGGTATGTCATTCGGGTCTTAAGCCTCTCAATGGGAAACAGGGCCTTAGAATAAACGGTCTTAAGAATATAACGATTAGAATCGTTGCGAACGATTTTTCAAGCCAGGTACCAGGAAAAGATGGAAAGCTATTTAATTGACGAAATCATCCAGGTTACAGGGGACGCCAAAAGCCGGGCTTTCTGGGAAAAAGCCGTCCGGGTTTTAGGGGAAAACATTGTTGCCTCTGAATTCAGCGAATTAAAGTATCAGATGCAGACTAGGGCGGTTCATGAACCCAGAAAATACCTCACTGCCCTGTTAAAAAAAAGATTAAAATCCCAGGAAGCGGAAAAAGGGAAACAACCACTGCCGGCAGTGCCCGAGAAATTCAAAACCTATTTTAAAGAAAACCAGCTTGCCTTGTTTACAGGTTTATCCCTGCCCACTGCAGCCGGCCAGGCTGAAAAAAAGGAGATGGAAATCCCGTACAGCAAAGAAACAATCCCCTGGGCCACCTTTATTAGTGCTAATTTCTTCACACTGTCCACAAATAAAGCCAAAAGCGATGTTGTTCAGGCTAAGTTCAGGACTATGGATGGAGAGGTTACAGTTATTCCAATGATCCGAGGCAGGATAAAGCCCAAAGGTGAGGAGTTAGGTCTTTTAACGGTTGAGCATGGCCGAATACTGGCAGTCATTAAAAATATCTGGGCGAATCAAAAAAGTCCTCATTATGTTTATTCTGATACCGGCGCCACGGTGTGTTATTGTTTTGTTTCAATCCGGGAACTGGCGCGGCTTTTAGGACTTATAGATTTTGGCGGTAATGTTTTAACCGAATTAACAAACAAAGTCGTTAACTTACGCAACAGGTCGTATTACCTTGACTGGGCGTCTTTAGGTTTTAAGAACGCCATTA
>MNUR01000102.1 GCA_001871115.1 Elusimicrobia bacterium CG1_02_56_21
CCTCTCCAGCGCTTCCTGCTTCCAACGGGTTATCATGTTGGCATGAACCCCGTACAGGGAACTGAGCTCAGCCAAAGTCTTCTCGCCCTTTATCGCTTCCAGCGCCACCTTGGCCTTAAAACCGGCCTCGAATTTCTTTCGCATCATAACGGCCTCCTACTGGTGTAATTTTACTTTCTTTTTACACCTTAGGCTGACCTAAAAAGTGGTCCAGTTTTACCCGACCATTATAGCCGCCGGCGGAGTGTTGAGCTTCGAGGCCGGTTATTATGATTCCAGGCAGGACAGAGGCGGGACCGACCCGGTAATCCCCAATTCACAAACCCGGTTCCTTGCCGGCTATCAACGTTCCCCCTGGGCGGATTTTACGGCCGGCCTCCAGTATTACGGCGAGTACATGCACAAGTATAACCGCTACGCGGACAGCTTCCCCGCCGGCTTACCGAAGCAGGACCGCCTGCGCTCTCTGCTGACGCTCCGGCTGACGCAGTTCCTAAAATACCAGACCTGGAAGCTTTCGCTATTCTCCTTCTGGAGCCCGACGGACAAAGACTTCTACCTCATACCCGAGGCGGCGTGTCACGTTACGGACGAGCTCACCGCCACCGTCGGTTCAAATATCTTCGGCGGCGCAAACAACAACACCTTCCTCGGACAACTGGATAAAAACGACAATCTATACCTTTCCATGCGGTACGAATTCTGAGCGGACATAACTTAAGGAGCTGATAACATGAAAAACCTGTTTATACTCAACGAGCAGCCCTACGGCGGGGAAAAGAGCTATAACGGCCTGCGGCTGGCCGTATCCCTGGGAAAGAGCCAGACTGAGCAGGTCCGCGTGTTCCTTATGGGCGACGGCGCTCCCTGCGGCGTTAAAAACCAGAAAACGCCCCAGGGCTATTACAACATCGAGCACATGCTGAAACTTGTGAATAAGCAGGGCGGCGAGATAAGCGTCTGCGGTTCCTGCATGGACGCACGCGGCATAACCGACGAGATGCTGGCCGAGGGCGCCAAGCGCGGCACAATGGCCATCCTTACCGAATGGACCGCCTGGGCGGACAAGGTTATGGTTTTTTAATCACACGACGGTTGCGGAATCACAGGAGGCAATATGTTAGAGCAAATCATTCAGGGAATTCTATTGGCATTGCATAATATCGCGTTGGTCGGTTGCGCGGCCGCGCCGTTCTATAACCGCAACCTCGTCACCACCCGCGCGCAGTACGGCCCGAAACTCCATTACGAGTTGGACAAGGTCGTCGAGGAAACGCTCCAGGGCAATGCGCCTTACTGCATGGCGTTTATTACCATACTCTTCGCCACCGGCATCGGCATGCCGCTCAACCATTACTTCTTCCACGGGTCATTCCGCATACTGCACTCGGTAGGCTGGGCGGCGATAGGGCTAAAACTCACTGCGATCTTCTGGATGATGTGGATCATGGGACAGATATTCTTCGGCTTAAATCCCAGGCTGCGCGTTTTATTCGCGGGCTTCGCGCCCGGCAAAGCTCCGGACGCCGAGGCGGAAAAAGAATTCTTCGGAAAGCGGGCCCGGCGCAAAGCGCTCTGCGAAACCTGCCTAAAACTAGCCATCGTCGTCCTGGTTAGCAGCGCCTTCATCAGCTTCAACCCCCAGTGATGCCGTGTTGCCAGGCGTCTGATGTTCTAACCACATGAAAGTCCGCGACAGCGGCATGCCCGATGCTGCATTCTGGGAAAGCCTTTTTAATGTTGACCTGGTTCTGGACCGCATGGCTGTTAACGGCTCGGTCCGCGACCTGGCCGAATTCGGTTGCGGCTACGGGACATTCACGCTGCCGGCGGCCCGGCGGATTTCCGGAACACTGAGCACTTTCGATGTTGATGACGAAGCTATGGCGCTGGCGCGGGCCAGAGCCGCAGCTTCGGGGCTTGCCAACATCGTATTTCACCACCGGGATTTCATCGACGCGGGAACCGGCCTGCCCGACGCATGCGTGGATTACGTTATGCTGTTTAATATACTCCATCACGCACAGCCCGCCGAGATAATAAAAGAGGCGTGGCGCATACTCCGGCCGGGCGGCACGCTCGGGGCGATCCATTGGATCCACTCAGCCTCAACTCCGCGCGGGCCCGCGCTGGATATCAGACCTAAACCCGAGGCATTGACCATCTTACTGCGTGAAAGCGGCTTTCGGACGGCGCAGGCCGCACCGATCGAACTGCCGCCCTGGCATTACGGGATTCTTGCCTCTAAATCTCTGCCTGGCTAATCGGGTTCTAGCCACCAATCCGATAACCCGTTGCCAGTGTCGCAAAAGTCCAAATTCCTTTTTCCCCCTCTCGTCGTAGAATTCTAGCCACGCCGCTTCGAGTGTCGCAAAAGTGTTACTTTTGCGACACTGGGGGAGGGTAGGGCGGGGGCAACCAAGTGAAATTTACTCGGTCCTTTTGGTCTAGATATCCGTATGTCCATATATACGGATATCCGCCGCCCCCCATTCAGCGGCGCCCTGTTCGCCTTCCCACCCCAATACCCGGCCCCCTCCCATATATGCCTGTCCCTTGACAACCGCCCGTATACACGGTATACTTACAATGTAGTACCTAGGAGGCATTATGACCAAACATTTAACCCCGCACGGGAACAGCGCGGCTCTGATAATAGACAAGCCCATTCTCGCGCTGCTGAACATCAGCATGACAACGCCGCTGGAAATAACCACGGACGGGCGCAGCCTTGTTATCTCCCCCTCCATCGAAAAGTCCCGGCAGAAGAGATTCTCCGCGGCTATGGATAGTGTAAACGCCCTCCACGGAAAAACACTCCGTAAGCTCGCGAAATAATGGGGCCGTTATTCCTTACGCTGGCAGAGGTCATTGATATTCACAATGACCAGATCAAACGCTATGGCGGCGATATTAGGGCGCGGGACCTGGGCTTACTGGAATCAGCTATTTCCGTTCCGCAGTCCGGTTTCGGCGGGCAGCTTCTACACTCCTCTCTTTTCGAGATGGCAGCCGCCTATGCGTTCCATATCTCGGAGAATCAGCCCTTTGTTGACGGTAACAAACGCACGGCCCTGGCCGCGGCACTGATCTTCCTGGAAATGAACGGGGTTTCCATCACAGATCCGAAAGGCAAGCTTTATGACGCCATGATAAAGCTCGCTACGCACAAACTTGGGAAAAAAGCGCTGGCGGCGCTCCTGTCCGAGCTGGCAAAAGCGGAGTAACCTGGCGCCGGTTGTAATATTGCGGATATCTGTATATATAGATATACAAACATCCCCCCACCCGCCCGGTGGCCGCGCCCTGTTCGTCTTCTCCCTCTCCTTGCGCTCCGCTTTTGTCCTGTCTCCTGGTCAGAAATATATTTGGGAATTCCGCCCTATGACAGCGGAAGAGGTAGGGGAAGCCATGGTCAATAGAACGAAACCGCCCGTAAGCGCGTCAATCAGTTTAACGAGTCCAACGACCACGAATGCGAAGAACTAAAAGAAAGGATGGCACAAGACTATAATGCCCATTATAAGGACTAAGGAATGACTGCGATAAAAGTAAATACCCCTACTTCACCCACGGAGTTTCCCAATAGTCCGGGCTATTGCAGCAAATTTATTGCCTGGTGCCGCAAGAATCCAAAGAAGACGGGGTTAGTTTTTATTATTGTCATAGCAATTGTGTTTATTTGGATTCATG
>MNUR01000132.1:0-97 GCA_001871115.1 Elusimicrobia bacterium CG1_02_56_21
ACTCAGATGCAGCAGCGCTTCGCTGAACCGACCGACCTGACGGACTAAACCAGGATTACCATGAACCCATCGCCCCCCGTCCACCGGGGGGCGATTG
>MNUR01000132.1:110-3419 GCA_001871115.1 Elusimicrobia bacterium CG1_02_56_21
GGCGTAAAGAACAGGCAGAAAGAAAACTGCCTTATGTTTACAGCCAAGGAAAGAACGGAAACCGAGAAGACGCTGGAGAAATTCCCCTTATCCATTACCCCCTACTACCTGTCGCTGATAAACAGGGAGGATTACAAGAACGATCCCTTGTTCCTTCAATCCTTTCCCTCTCCCAAAGAAATAGAAATGGAAAAGCACGACATGGTAGATCCCCTGGCCGAAGATAAAGATTCCCCGACCCCTTTCATGACGCACCGGTATCCCGACAGGGTGCTGCTGCACGTAAGCAATACCTGCTCCATGTACTGCAGGCATTGCACCCGGAAGCGCAAGGTCGGCGACACCGACAGTATTCCCAACAAGGCCGCCCTGCTCAAGGCATTCGACTATATCCGGGCGCATAAGGAGATCAGGGACGTCCTGCTTTCCGGAGGCGACCCGCTGATGCTGCCGGACGAGTATATTGACTGGATACTCACCGAGATAAGAAGCATTCCGCACGTTGAAATAATAAGGGTCGGGACCAGGATGCCCGTAGTCCTCCCCTTCAGGATAACCAAGGAACTTGTTGCGATCCTGAAAAAACACCATCCTCTGTATGTGAACACGCACTTCAACCATCCCAGGGAGATCACGGTATCCGCCAGCAAAGCGCTGGCCATGCTTGCGAACGCGGGAATACCCCTGGGCAACCAGACCGTGCTCCTGGCCGGGGTTAACGACTGCCCCAGGATAATAAAGAAGCTCTGCTACAAATTGACACAGAACCGCGTCAGGCCCTACTATCTTTACCAATGCGACCTGTCCGAAGGGTTATCACATTTCAGGACCCCGGTCGGCAAAGGCATAGAGATCATAGAAAACCTGATAGGCCATATCTCCGGCCTGGCCGTGCCGACATATGTAATAGACGCGCCGGGCGGAGGCGGAAAGATACCGGTTATGCCCAACTACCTGGTTACCTGGTCTACAAACAAAGTGGTCCTGCGCAATTTTGAGGGCGTAATTACCACTTACCAGGAACCCGCCTCGTACGAGGCCAAGTTCTGCGAGAGGAACTGCGCGGAATGCAACCTTCAGCTGAACCTGGAAGGCAGCAGCGAAATGGCAAGCATCGGCATAGGCAAACTGCTGAGCGATGTGGATAAAGCCATAGTGCTGGTACCTGAAAACAACCGAAGGATAGCCCGGCGCAAATAGCTATTCCGCAAAAAGTTCATCGGGACGGCCGCCAGTACCAGGCGCGGCGGAGGCGTCCCCTTCGGCCCGCACAGGAGCCGCTTGCCCGAGGAGGTCTGTAAATGGAGAAAGAAACCAAAGAGGATTTTGATATAGTGGAGAAGCTGGGTAAATCCGTAATCCAGCACGGAAAGTACAACGACAGGATCTACCTGATGAAGTTTGACGGGGCGGACGCTTCACTGTTCTTTGAGCGCGTCCCGGCGCTTGTTTCGGAATTCGGATATTCCAAGATATTCGCCAAAGTCCCGGGAGAATACGAAGGCCTGTTCCTTGAAAACGGATTTGAGAAGGAAGCTTTTGTACCCGGCTTCTACAACGGGAGCGTCGGCGCCGTTTTCCTGAGCAAGTACTTAACCCCGGAAAGAAAACTGCAGAGCGAGGCGGTACAGAGCGAGATCAGCGGCGTTTTAGCCCTGGCGGACAGGGAGCAGCCGCCCTCGGCCGCTTCGCTGGGTGAGGGCTACTCAATTTCAGCGCTGACCACGGAGAACGCGCAGGGGCTGGCGGACCTGTACAAGTCCGTTTTCAAAACCTATCCCTTCCCCGTTTTTGACCCTGCCTACATTGCCGAGACCATGAACAGCAATATCAGGTATTTCGGGGTCTGGCACAAAGGCAGGATAGTCGCCGCTTCATCTTCAGAAATGGACCTGAAAGCCGAGAATGTTGAGATGACGGATTTTGCCACCGTCCCCGGGTTCCTGGGCAAAGGCCTGGCTTACCTGCTGCTGGACCATATGGAAGCCGCGATGGAGAAGATGAACATTAAAACCTTCTACACCATAGCCAGGGCTTTATCCCACGGGATGAACATCACTTTCGCGAAGAAAGGCTATAAGTACGCGGGCCAGATGATAAACAACACGAACATCTTCGGAAAGCTGGAAAGCATGAATGTCTGGCATAAGAGCAACCCGCTGCCGGAGATGTGACCCGCCGCCGGCCGGCCCGCTCAAATCATAATAGCCTGTAAAATTAAAAAGCCCTCAAGCGGGCTTTTTAATTTGGCGCTCACGGCAGCGGGCTCCCGTCAGCCTTCCGCAGTAACCGCCAGCTTCGGGCCGCCCGCAGCGGGCGCCGCTTTTCTGTCCGGCACGAGAAGCGAGACTCCGGTAAACACAAAGAAAGACAGGGCGATCCCGTAAAAGCTGGAATCGATGCCGGCCACTTCCCCGTTGCCAGAAAGCATCAGTGCCAGGCAGGAACCGCCTCCGAACAGCATGCCCCAAAGCGCCCCGGCGGAGCTTGAGCGTTTCCAGAAATAAGCGCCCAGGGTGGGGATGAACAGCCCGGAAACCATGAAAGAATACGCGTAAAGAATAGCGTTAAGGACCGTAGTGAACCTGGCCGCCAGGACAAGGGCCAGAAGCCCGATAATGAGGGTGACCAACTGGGAAAGGCGGACCTCGGTCTTATCGCTCATATTCTTCATGAAATATTTGCCGATAATATCCTTAACCAAGCTCCCCGAAGAAGCCATCATGCAGCTGTCCGCAGTGGACATGATAGCGGAGAAATACGAAGCTATAACTATACCCGTTACCCCGATAGGAAGGATTTCCCTTATAAGCGTAGGCACGCCCATTTCCGGTTCCACCCCGAGAAAAAGGACGCGGCTGCACATACCGAGGAAAACTCCCGTAAAAGCCATTACCGGATATTCAAAAAAACCGGCTATATACCAGGCTTTCTTAGCTTCTTTTTCGCCCCTGCAGGCGAAAGCCCTCTGGTAGATGGTCATACCCACAAGCCAGATGGGAATAATCGTGACCATCCAGTTGAAGACCTGCAGCCAGGAGATATTGGTGAAAGTAAAGAACTCGGGCGGAAGCTTCTCCGTCAGAACCTTTATCCCGCCGATCTTGTACAGGGTGACGGGCACGGTGACAAAGGTCAGGCCCGTCAACAGGATTATCCACTGCGCCGTATCCGTATAAATCACGGCTTTCATACCGCCTATGCAGGTGTAAAGGATGGTAACAACCGCGATGACGACAAGAGAGAAGTGAAGAGGGGACATCCCCCAGACATCGGAAGTGAACAGGGTCCCCGAGGCCAACTTGGCGC
>MNUR01000026.1 GCA_001871115.1 Elusimicrobia bacterium CG1_02_56_21
TTCCAGGGCGGCTTCCTCGGTCTGGACAATATCGGCATCTTCGACCGCAACAAGCCCCTGCCCACCGGCGGGCACCTGGAGCAGTCCGACGGAACCAGCTGGATGGCCATGTACAGCCTGAACATGATGGTCATCGCGCTGGAGCTGGCCGCGCAGGACAGCGCCTACGAGGACATGGCTTCCAAGTTCTTCGAGCATTTCGCCCATATCGCCGAGGCCTTCAATAACCTGGGCGACGAGCAGGACGTGGATCTCTGGGACAAGGAGGACGGATTCTTCTACGACGCCATCCACTTCGAGAACAAAGGCGTGCTGCCGCTCAAGGTCCGGTCCATGGTGGGGCTCATCCCGCTGCTGGCCGTCTGCGTGCTGGACGCCGGGGTGCTTAAGAAATTCCCCGGCTTCGCCAAAAGGCTGCTCTGGTTCCGCGAGAACCGCCGGAAGCTCGAGAAGCAGCTAATCATAGAAAAACTGGAGGGAGAGGAAAAGATCCTGTTCTCGCTGGTTAAAAAGGACCGGCTGGTGAAGATCCTGGAGAAGCTGCTGGACGAGGGTGAATTCCTGGCGCCGGGCGGCATACGGGCCGTATCAAAGTACCACGAGCGCCATCCGTTCACGCTTGAAGTAGGCGGCGAAAGGTACGCTGTCGGTTACCAGCCGGGCGAATCTGACAGCGGCCTGTTCGGCGGCAATTCCAACTGGCGCGGGCCGGTGTGGCTGCCGCTCAATTACCTGCTGATAAAAAGCCTCATGGCTTATCACGATTATTACAAGAACACGCTGGCTGTCGAATACCCCTCAGGTTCCGGCAATAAAAAACCGCTTGGGGAGACTGCCGTAGAACTCGCCCGGCGCAATGTCGGCGTGTTCGCACTGGATGAGCGGGGCCGGCGGCCCGTGCACGACGGGGCGGAGTTCTACAAAGGCGGCGCGGACAACGGGCTGGTGCTCTTTTATGAGTACATTCACGGCGACAATTCACGCGGCGTGGGCGCCAGCCACCAGACCGGCTGGACAGCCCTGGTGGCCAAGCTGATAGACGACTGCGCCATGCACGACGGGATGATGAAAGGAGGGGGAAATGTTAAAAAGTAACGGTTTATTGACGGGGCAGACGGCGGTCGTTACCGGCGCCAATTCGGGGATAGGCGAGGGGATAGCGCGCGCCATGGCGCAGGCCGGGGCCAATGTTATAGTGAATTATGTCTCCGGCGAAGCGTCGGCGCTGGCCCTCGTAAAAGAACTGGAGGCTGGGGGCGGCAGGGCGGCCGCGGTATTCGCTGACGTCGCCGATGAAGCGCAGGTGGCCGCACTGTTCAAAAAAGCGGTGCAGCTTTACGGCGGGGTGCAGATACTGGTGAACAACGCCGGCATACAGAAAGACGCCGCTTTCACCGAGATGACCCTGGCCGCCTGGCAGAAGGTTCTGGACGTGAACCTTACCGGCCAGTTCCTGTGCGCCCGGGAAGCCGCCAGGCTCTTCATTAAGAGCCGCGTAAACCCGGCGCTCTCCTGCGCGGCCGGCAAGATAATCTGCATCAGCAGCGTGCACGAGGTCATCCCCTGGAGCGGGCATTGCAACTACGCGGCTTCCAAGGGCGGCGTCATGCTGCTAATGAAGACGATGGCGCAGGAACTGGCCCCGCTTAAAATAAGGGTGAACAGCATAGCCCCCGGCGCCATAAAAACGCCCATCAACCAAACGGTCTGGTCGGACCCGGCCGGGGCGGCGAAGATGCTGGACCTTATCCCGTATAAAAGGATAGGCGAGACCGCGGATATAGGTAAAGCCGCGGTGTGGCTGGCCAGCGACGAGTCGGATTATATAAACGGCGCCACTATCTTCGTCGACGGGGCTATGACCTGCTACCCTGGTTTCGCCACCGGCGGCTGAGGGTGGGGTAAAAAAACAGATATTAAGGGGAAATCCATGAAAATTAAATATATAACTTTAAATCTTGCCGCGGCGGCCGCGCTGTTTTTTCTGACCGCGCCGGTACGGGCTTTCGACCAATCGCACGCCTTGTTAGACAAAATAGTCAAACAGCAGCTCGATTCCGGACTGTTCGATTATAAAGGCCTCAAGGGCGCCCCCGCCGGGCTGGAGAAGTATTTGGAGGGGCTTGCGGCGGTAAAACCCGCGGAATACGAAGCCTGGCCGCGTCAGGAGAAGATAGCTTTCTGGATAAACGCTTATAATGCGTTCACAATAAAAGCCATCCTCGACAATTACCCCATAAAGTCCAATTGGAAAGCCTCTCTGCGCTACCCTAAGAACAGCATACGCCAGATCCCGGGCGTCTGGGACGAACTTAAGTTCAAGGCCATGGGCCGCGAGGTAGTACTCAACGACATCGAGCACAAGATCCTGCGCAAGGAGTTCGGCGATGCGCGCGCGCACATGGCGCTGGTCTGCGCGTCCGTCGGCTGCCCGCCGCTGCGCGCCGAAGCCTATACCGGCGCCGCGCTGGACGCCCAGCTTGACGATCAGGCCAGGCAATTCCTTAAGAATCCCGCGAAGTTCCGCGCAGACCGCGGGGAGGGGAAAGTCTACCTCTCGCCTATCTTCAAATGGTTCGCGGAGGACTTCAAACCAAACGCCCTGGCTTTCGTCGCCCGCTACGCGGACGAGGACGCCGGCGCCTACCTCAAAGAGGGCAAGTTCAAGGTCTCCTACCTTGATTACGACTGGTCCCTGAACGAACGGCCGGCCGCGCCGAGGGCCGAATAAGCAGTTGAAAAGGCGGAATATATTTATGAATAAAATAAAAACCATACTGGTAGTAGCGGCCATAGTGGCAGCGGTAGTGCTGCTGCGGAGCCTGGGAATACAGGAGCATATCCCGCAATTCCGCGACTATATAGCCGGGCTGGGGAAATGGGGCTACATAGTGTTCATCGCCGCCTATGCCGTCTTCACTGTGCTGGCGCTGCCCGGTTCGGCCATGACGGTGATAGCCGGGGCCATCTTCGGCTCGCTCGCCGGCGTGCTGGTGGTGAGCGCCGCCTCCACGCTGGGGGCGGGGCTGTCCTTCCTGGCGGCCCGGTACCTGGCGCGCGAGCGCGTGGCCGCCTGGCTGGCCGGCAACGAGAAGTTTAAAAAACTCGACGAGCTGACCGGCCGGCACGGGGAAGTGATAGTGGCCGTGACCCGGCTGGTGCCCATCTTCCCGTTCACGCTGCTCAACTACGGCTTCGGCCTGACCAAGATCCGGTTCGGCACATATCTTTTCTGGTCCTGGCTGTGTATGCTGCCCGGCACCGTGCTTTACGTGGTGGGCGCGGATATTTTCACCAAGGCTATAGAGACCGGCAAGGCGCCGGTACCGCTGATAATATTCGTCCTGGCGGTGGCGGTTATCCTTGCATTGGTGGCTAAAAAAGCCGCCGGGCTTATCAAAGAAGAGAGGAAAAACATATGAAATACGATTATCACGCGGTAGTAATAGGCGCAGGAGCTGGCGGCCTGGTAGTAGCCGCCGGCTGCGCGGGGATGGGCGCGAAGATAGCCCTGATCGAAAAATATAAAATGGGCGGGGATTGCCTGAACGCCGGCTGCGTGCCCAGTAAAGCTCTGCTTAAAGGCGCGCACCTTGCCGGACAGATCAGGAACTCCGGCCTCTACGGCCTGAAAGCCGGGCTAGACGGGGTGGACCTTGGAAAAGCCATGGACCGCGTAGCTTCGGTAATAGCCGAGGTAGCCCCCCGCGACTCGGAAGAGCGGTTTAAAGGCCTGGGAGTGGACGTTTACCGTACAGGCTGCACCCTGCTGGACGCGCACACCGTAAAAGCGGGCGAAAAAGTCCTGACGGCCAGGTATATCGTAGTGGCCACGGGCTCCGAAGCGCTGGTGCCGGCTGTTCCGGGCCTGGAGACGGTTAAATATTACACTAACCGCGATATCTTTACGCTGAAGACCCTGCCAAAAAAAATGCTGGTGCTGGGCGCCGGCCCTATAGGCCTGGAGCTGGGCCAGGCCTTCAGGCATTTCGGCAGCGAGGTCGAAGTCATAGACCGCGCCGTCGGGCTTTTCGGCAAAGACGACCCCGAAGTGGGCCCGCTTATGCTGGACGTGTTAAAAAAAGACGGGCTAATCCTCCATGACGGGGCTAAAATACTCGGTGTGGAAAAGACCGCCGACGGGATAAAAATAAAGTTTGAGCGCAACGGCGCGCCCCAGGAAACCCGGGGCGACGCGCTGCTGGTGGCGCTGGGCCGCAAACCTGTCACGGCAGGGCTCGGCCTGGCCGAAGCCGGCGTAGCGCTGAACGAAAGAGGTTATATACAGACCGACGCCCGGTTAAGGACCAACGTCCCCAATATTTACGCCTGCGGCGACTGCACAGGCCCTTATTTGTTCACGCATATGGCAGGCTATCAGGCCGGGATCATAATCCGCAATATTATCTTCCGGTTGCCTGCCAAGGCGGATTATTCCAATGTCGCCTGGACCACTTATACCAAACCCGAGGTGGCGCATGTGGGCCTGACCGAGCCCGAGGCCGTTAAACAGGGGATCTACCGCGACAAGGTCATAGTTCCCCTGGCCGAGAACGACAGGGCCATGGCCGAGGAGGACCGGGCCGGCTTCCTTAAATTCGTCATCGGGCCCAAGGGCAGGCTGCTTGGCGCCACCCTGGTAGGCGAAAAAGCGGGAGAGATGATAGGCGCGGCTTCACTCGCCGTCACAAAAAAACTGAAAGCTGACGCTTTCGCTTCGGTCATCTTCTCCTATCCCACCGAAGCCGATATCTTCAAGACGGCCTCTTACGCCTACATGAAGAAAGGTTTCAAGCCCTGGATGCAAAAAGTAATAAAGACCGTCCTGCTCGGCGGCACGGCCATGGAATAAAGGTTCCGCCAACCCCGCGCGATGCGCGGCTAAAGACATAGTGATAAGGAGGCATTGTGGCAAAATCATGGATACAGGTTATAGAACCGGAACAGGCGCAGGGCCGGCTTAAGGAAATTTACGACGAGACCTTAAAGAAACGCGGGGCGCTGGCCGCCGTGCACAAGATACACAGCCTTAACCAGGAGAGCCTGCGAGCGCATATGGAGCTGTACATGACGCTGCTTTTCGGCAAGTCGCCGTTGCTGCGCCGCGAGCGGGAACTTATAGCGGTGGCGGTGTCCCGCGCCAACCGCTGCGCGTACTGCGTGGGCCATCATTCGGACGCCTTCGCGCGCTACGAGAAAGCCACGGCCAGGGTAGCGGCCGCAAAGGCGGGGCGGTGGGAGGACTTCCCGGCCAACGAGGCCGCGCT
>MNUR01000014.1 GCA_001871115.1 Elusimicrobia bacterium CG1_02_56_21
TCAAACCTCAACGCAAATATCTGCCTGATTTCATACAGGCATTCTCTGATTCCCATAGCCACCTTTTTCTCCCAAGCATCCTGCAGGTTCACGAACTGGATGAACAGGTTTACATCCATGGCCCGTTGGGACGGGAAATACCCGCCCAGATTTATCCGCATCCTTTCTATCCCGGAATTCACAGACTCCACGGCGTTGGTCGTGTAGATGTGTTTACGGGCCGAAGCCGGGTATTTCAAAAAGTTCAGGTGCTGCTCCCGGCACCTGCGGTAGAACGCGGCCATCTCCGGTTTTTCCTTCTCAATAAGATCACAAAGCTGGTCGTAGTACATCCCGCCCTCGGCCTCGTCGCGGGAGGTTTTTATTAGCCGTAGGATTTGCATCCCCTGCGCACCGGCTTTCCTCGACAGCCCCCGCGCTATGTTGCGGCAGAGGTGCACGTAGCAAAGCTGGTGGTCGGTGTACGGGTACAGTTTCTTAATCACGTCGCTCAGCCCAGGGAAGTTGTCCGTCACGAACATCAACACCTTGGACACGCCGCGGCTGATAAGTTCCTGGAAGACTTCTGTCCAGAACCCCCGGTTTTCTTTGCCCTTGCAGACCCAGAAGCCCAGGATGCTCTTTTCTCCTTCAAGGTTTATGCCTACCGCAGTATAAACCGCGATCTCTATTACGCGCCCGTCCTCGGCCCGCTGGCGGGCGTGGTAGGCGTCGATAAAGATGGCAAACCACTCGTCGCTGAACAACTGCGTCTTAAACACGCTCAGACGCTCTTCTATAAGCGCCAGGGCGTCGTTGAGGGCCTCCTGCGAAAACGGCATCCCCAGCTCCTCGCAGGCGCGTTTAATCTGCGCCTGGGAATAATTGTTGGACAGCAGGGCGATAAGGAACTCCTCGTAATCTTTCCCCACCCGCTTCCAGCGCGCCGGCAGGATAGCCGGGCGGAACACATTCCCGCCAATCCTGACCCGGGGAACCTTCAGGTTCAGCTTGCCTATGCTAAGAGGCAGCAGGCGTTCGTAAAAGCCGTTGCCGTCGTCGCCTGGCGTCTGTGCCAGGTAATTGGCCCGGTCATTCTTCATAAGCGCATTCACTACGCTTTCCAGGATGCCGCTCATCCCGGGATTGCCGCCTGCGGAAAGCTGTCCGGCAAGCTCTTCAGCCAGCTTCTCTACTGCGGTCTGCTGCGGGGTTAGGTCCATGTTTTTTCTTCGCATATAGTCTCCTTGTTAACTATTGTATTTTTCCTGCCAGACTATACACAATCTTTCTGAGACCCCCAGCCGACATGCGGGGTCCGGCGTGCGAACTCGACGGATGGATACGGCGGCGAATACGCATGTGCTACTGGAAACAGTGGAAGAGGATAAAGACCAAGCACGACAATCTGGTCAGGCTGGGTCTTGATACCTCGAAAGCATGGGAATACGCCAATAGCCGTAAGGGCGGTTGGTGTATTGCCGGAAGTGTCATCCTTAAACACGCCTTGCCGAATGAATGTCTTGAGAAAATGGGATTCCCTAGGAGCCTGTCCGACATAATCCCAAAACCTGGGTTTAACGGCTCCCGTAACCTTAAACTGCTGATATCCGCTCTTCAGGGCGGCGCTGCAGGGTGCCCAGGCCTCACCGTCCCAACCGACTTAGCACCTGTTGAGCCCGCTTTTACCTCAACTTACCGCAAATCCGGGCTTAAATCGCCCACTTTTCCACAACTTTAAAATGTTGTGCGTCGTGCAGACAAGGCTCCACTCGCTTTTCACCTTTTTTAACCCGCGCATCAAAAACTGCCGGAACCCTCTCGCCTGCTTTATCTGCCCGAACACCGGCTCCACTATCTCTTTTCGCTTCGCATAAATCGCACGCCCTCGCTTCGTGCGCAGTTTCCGCCTCATCCGGTCAGCCACGGAAAGTCCTCCGGGCATCCGTCCACGCGGCGCCGCCGGTATTTCCTTCCCGTGTTCCATCCGGTCCGGCGGCACAAAAATGTCCATCTTTAACTTCTCTACATTATCCTTGCTGTAATAACCAGCATCCATCAAAACCTGCTTGGGAACCGCGCCCGCGTTTTCTTCCACCTTTGCCAGCATCGGCTGCGCCTGCTGTTTATCGTTAGTCGCCTGCGTAACTTCCACTGCTACGATTATCTGGTTTTTACCATCAACCGCTGCCTGGCAATTATATGCCTGCATGAAACTTTTCTTGTGTGTCGGCGACGGCATTATCCGGCTTTCCGGGTCAGTGAAATTCTTCTGCGCCTTCGGGTCCGGCTCACCGGTCGGCTCCTTGGGTTTGGGCCCTCTCTGCCCGCCTGCCGCTTCGCGGGCCGCCTGCTCTCGCTTTTTTGCCTCCGCCTCTTCCTGCGCCTCCCGCTCAAGCTCGGCCTTCGCTTCCCGTATCTTCTTCAGCCGGCTTTCCCGGTACCGCAGCTCTTCCGGCAACTCGTCGCCGGTCTTGTCCGACCCGTACAACGCATCCTCTTCGTCGTCCGCCCGCTGTGCAGCGCGGAACATCGCCTCTATCTCGGCCGTCAATCGTGTCTCTTCCTTGGTCATCCGATCGTAACTCATAGCCTTATGTTTGGAAGCATTAGCTTGTATCTTCGTTCCGTCAATCGCCACATTCCCCAGCTTCACCAGCCGGGCTTTCTTGCACAGCTGGAACACCTGCTTGAACAATCCTGACAGCGCCTTGAGGTGCTGCTTGCGAAAATCGGATATCGTCCTAAAATCCGGGCGCTGATTCGCCGCCAGTATCCGAAACGCTACATCTTCTTCCAGGTTGCGCGCTATCTTTCGCGATGAAAACACCCCGGTACAATAACCGTACAGCAGAACCGCCGTGAGCATTCGGGGATCAAACGGCACTGTGCCCCGCTCCGGACCGCCGTAATACTCAAGGATTTCGCTCAGGTCCAGCGTTTCCTCTACAAGGTCCGCGATAAAATATACCAGGTGGTCGTCGGGCAGCCACTCGCGCAGGGACGGCGGCAGCAACAGCATCTGGTCACGGTCGTAAGGACGGAAGGTTCTTTTGGTCATTGGGTCTCCCCGTACGCGCGCGTACGATATCCTTTATTATAGAGAACTATGCCCGTCGACCGCAAAATAACATACGACGAGAAAACAGCATACCCAAAGATTTATCCTGTTCTGCGCTAAAGCCTTATGTCGGACAGGCTCCTAGGTGTTATGGTAACAAACTACAAACAGCTCTCCTGCCAGGAGCGCGATCAGATCGCTATTCTTCGTGCCAGAGGCCGTTCCCTGCGCGAAATTGCTAAGGCCATAGGCCGCAATCCTGGCACCATTTCAAGAGAACTTCGGCGCAACGGCGCGCCCATTTACCAAGTCTATCTGCCGCATAAGGCCCAACAGCGGGCTACAAAACGGAAGTCA
>MNUR01000090.1 GCA_001871115.1 Elusimicrobia bacterium CG1_02_56_21
GCCACGGAGAACTTAATACCCTTGCGCGCGGCCAGCGGCTCGTGAATTTCAAACACGCGCGCGCATAAGGCGCCGGCGTCTATAACCTCCTCCTTCAGTTTCATTTCGCCATGTTCGAGTTTTATAGTGTTAAGGATATCATCTATCATCCCGTTCAGACGGTTGGCGGCACGCAGTATAACCTTCAGGAATTTAGTCCCTTCCGCAGAAGCCTCCGTATACTTCCCGAGCAAGGACGCGTAACCCTGTATGCTGGTAAGCGGGGAGCGCATATCGTGTGTTATCATGTGGAAAAATGTTTCCCTCGCGCCTTCAATTTCTTTCTCCATGGTGGTGTCGCGTATCGCTATAACACGTCCCGGCCGTTTAAGCGTGGCCGAGAAGAATTGGCGCGAGGTAATCCTGAAACTCCTTGAAATATCATAATCCTCACCCGGCACCCCTACATCAACGTCCAGCTTCAGGCAATTTTCCGCGGACTCCATAATTTCCCTTATCGCTGAGGAAAATATTTCATTTTTAACAGAACCCGGCAGAACAATATCCGTCGTCCGTTTAGGGATGCCCAGCAGTTGCAGAGCAGCCTGGTTGGAATAAATAAGGCCGCCCCGGTCGTCCACAAGCAGAACTCCATCCGTAATTGTTTCTATCAGCGCCTCGGCTTTCCCGCGCTCCTCCAGCACCTGGTTCAACTGGAACGCGCGAAAGGCGCTCAGTTCAAGCATAAGGCGGTTTACCGCTGAAATAAGGCTTTCGGCCTCCGGCCAGCCCTCTTTAGGGATTACACCCGCAAGCTTATAGTCCGCAGATATAAAATACTTAACGCCGGCGGACACTTTAGCTATGGGCGCGGCCAGCCCGGCCATAGCCAGCCGGGCCGCAAAAAAAGCCGAAGTCAGGGCCGCTGCAGCGGCGAGGGACAGCGCGTAGAGGAATCCCGGTTTAAACACAGACACGCAAACGGCAAAAAACAGCATAGGGACCAGCGAGGCCGCCAATATTATTAAGCGCAGACGCAAGTTTGTTTTCATAGTAACATGGAGCCGCATTACCTTCCCGCATTCAAACCCGGGGTCTCATCCTCCCAGAAGCGGCACGCGGTAGTAAAAAGTGGATCCTTTCCCCAGGCCCTGGCTTGTGGCGGCCAACTCGCCCTTATGCGCCCGTATTATCTCTGTGGCTATGGAAAGACCTAAGCCCCAGCCCTGCTTGCGGAGATTGGCGTCCTTCTGGTACTTGGCCTGGTAAAATTTTTCAAATATCTTTTTGGTTTCGCTCGGGTGAACGCCAATGCCGGAATCTTTAACATAAACCCCGGCCCGCGCACCTTCTATGGCTATGGTCAGATCTACTTTGCCGCCGGCCGGGGTAAATTTCAGCGCATTGGTCAGCAGGTTCATCAATACCTGCCCCAGCCTGAAGCGGTCGCCGTTTACCGGCGCCGGGGCGGGTGGTTCGTAATAATTAACCGCCACCCCTTTTTCTCCGGCTTTTACCCTGATACCGGGCAGAATATCGCCTGCTATCAGGCGCAGATCGAACGGCACAGGCTCCATGGTGAGCTTTCCCGCTTCTATCATCGCAAGGTCCGTCAGATCGGAAATAAGACGCCCAAGCTGATCGGTCGAGCCCACTATGTTCTGGAGATATATTTTTTCCCGCTCTCCAGCACCTTTCTTAATCAGCAGTTCGCTGAAGCCCCTTATAGAGGCAAGAGGCGTGCGCACATCGTGCACCACCATGGACAGGAATTTGGATTTCATATCATTCAAGCGCTCCAGTTCCTGCGCGGAGAGGTCCAGCTTCCCGGTAAGCGCGACAAGCTGCCGGTTGCGCCGCCCCAGTTCGGTCTTCGCCAGCGTTGCCTGCACCATGTAGCGCTCGGCCAGCATTACTGCGCGGCTGTTCGCCCCAGAAAGCCTGACGGAAGAGAAGCGTTCCGTCACCCTAGCAATCACCAGATACCCGAGACCCAGCATCAAAAACATCAGCGGCAGGATCACCAGCAGGGCGGCTTCCATGATCAGCGCCACCCTTGCAGGCGCATAAACCCGATGATAGACGCGTCAGCCGGGTTAAGCTCCAGCGCCTTACCGTAGGCGTGTCTGGCTTTAGCCGTGTCGCCCAGAGCGAAGTAGGCCGAGCCTATCTTCTTCCAGGCCTCGGCGTTACTCTCGGCTATCAGCAGCGCTTCCGAGCATTCTTTCACGGACTTCTGAAAATCCTGGACGTAGAACGAAGAGGACGCCTTCTCAAGCTTAAGGTTCACAAGCATCGCGCGCGGCAGGATCTCGTCCTTTTTGATCTGGGAACGCGTAAGCCCGCTCATAACCGTAAGGAATTCCGAGAAGAAAGCGTCACCCGGCTGGTAGCCCAGGGCGCTGTGCGCCAGCAGCGCGCTTTTATCGTTGTTCCCTTCCAGATACTCTCCTATGGCGTTACCGGCTTCAACTGCCTGCGGCGTGTCGGCTTTCAGCAACTCCCGGCGGGCCGGCAGTTCCTTAAGTTTCAACCCGGTTACCACGCTATTCAGCCTGTTGTATTTTTCGCCCCAGGGCCCCTCGCGCACCGCGGGGTCCATGCCTATGGACATGTTCACGTTTTCATAGGCCGCGACGTAATCCCTGTTCTTTATGCCGCTCTCGGCCTTCTTAATAAACTCAGGCGCGTAAACCCGTACATTAGGCTGCGCGGCCACCCCGCCGAAAAAATAGCCGAGAGATATCCGGTTGGAAAGCCCCAGCACAGGGTGTTTAAACAGGGCATAGTCAAGCTGGTAGGACTTCATAAACTTCATGCCTCCGCCGAAAGAAAAAGCGTTGCGGTCGTAGCCGAAACGTATGGCTCCGGGGCCGATACCGTACTCGGTACCTAACTGAAAAGCGCCGTCGCCTGAGATATCCGCGCAGACCGAGATGTTGGAGTTCAACGCGTAAGCCGCCCCCAGCTTAAGCCCGAGGGGAAGCTTGTCGGCGGTATCCCCCGTGGCGAAACTGCCGAAATTACGCACTACCAAACTCAGCGTCAGCTTTTCGGTTATAACCGGATACTGTGCCCCTATATCAAAACCTATCAGACGGTTGGTCTCGTCAGCCAGGGACCTGTTAAGAATTTTTATGGAAGCGCCCAGCGAAAGCGTTGGCAGGAAAAGCCCATGGACCCCGGTACCCATAGAGAACGCTGTCTCGCTGTAGGAGAAGCCGCTGGCAGGCTGATTGTTCTCATCGCGGCCGTCCGCAGTTCCAGCCGAAAGCCGCAGCGCCTGCGCGCCCCAACCGCCCGGAAGCCCCCCGTAGTTCTGGGCGTAGCCAAGGTAATCGTAAGACATCCCCTCAAACAGCGTGGTGTGCATTAATAACACATTCCGGCTGTTCATCATACTAAGGCCCGCGGGGTTATAGTAAAGGGAGGAAGCGTCTTTTACCATGGCGGAATAGGCGCCGCCCATAGCCAGCGGCCTGGCGCC
>MNUR01000089.1 GCA_001871115.1 Elusimicrobia bacterium CG1_02_56_21
TTCCTGAATTTTGTGCGCTTCCCCCCTCGCCAGGCTGCCCGGGCGTGTTAGAGGCGGTTTATTGGTTGGTCAGTCGGCCGGGGCGGGTTCTATAGCCTCATATAAGTCCGCGCGAGGGTCCAACTGGCATTGCTCGTCCGGCGGACCGCAGGTTTGCAATGTTTTGTGCGCGCGCTTGAACGTTGGGAAGTCAGCCGGCAGGCCCAGGTGGGTTAAAAGCCGCACAAGTTCTTTGTCATTTAAAATAGCAGCCACCGGCTTCATGTCCGCTTTGCAGCTGGGGCAGACAAGCGGGAACACTTCGAACACCCGCGCCAGGCAGGCCGCCCAGGTGTTGGCTTTCTTTTATAACACAGTTTTCAGGACCCACCATAAGGCCCGTATCGCTAAATTCCCCCCTGCCGCTGTCTTTATCTGCCTGAAAATTCGCCGGAAACCGCTCCCCTCCCTTAATTTTATCTATAACACCAAAAGTCGGGGCGTTTTCCTGAAATTTAAAAATGCTCCGCCGCGCCCGGGAGCGCCGGGCGTGGTGAAAAAGAACCGCGGGAGAGCCCGGCGGTTTTGTTTTGCGGGAAGAAAGCAGCAGGAGCCTTTAGAGCGGGTAGGCCTTTGGGGCAAGTATGGGCAACAACTGGCCTGCCATTAGCGGGACCTTGGACTCATGTGCGGGGAAGCAATTCCCGCTATACTTTATATATAGCAGGACTATTATCAGTCGAAGTCTACAAGGGAAATTTACCCATGAATAAAATGTTTTACGCTCTGGTTGCCGCAGTACTGTCCGCCGGGCCCGCTATGGCCGCCGGCGACGCCCTGGAGAGCCTGACCTTGGCCGTCGCGCCTTCTGCCCTTGAGAATACCGTCACGCCCGTTCCCGCGCCTGTGCCCGTGCCCGCCGTTCCCGGCACCGCGGTTACCGCCGAGAACATAAAGGGGCAGTACGTGGTGGTCCCCTACAAATTCGCCGAACTCCGGATGATCCTCGCCGACGACGTGACCATCATCCGCCAGGATCCCGCGGGCGACGTGGTCTGTAAAGGGGTTTATAAGCTGGAGGCCGGAACCTCGGTGCTCTCCGCGGCCTTCGTGAACTGCGGCGGAAATGACTTTTCCCTGAAGATAGGCCTGGCCGGGCAGACCCTGGAAACCCTGGCGGCCGGCATAGGCGTGATGGGTTCGGGACAGCTTGCCGAAGACGTTATTCCCATGCTGCCCATCAAGCTTAAAAAGATCAGCTAATAGCGTCAGCTCCAGGCAAACCGCCCCGGCCCCAGTAAGGACCGGGGCGGTTTATTATTTACGGGCCGCCCTGGTTCGCTCCTGTCTTTCCGTTTGCTGTCAGGCGGGGCGGTTCGCGCCGGGCCGGGAGAGCGGCGGAGCCGGGCGCCGCGGGCTGCCGCGAGGGTAAAGAGGCGTACTGCGGCGAGCGCGCGGCATAAAAGAAGGCCGGGGAGGTTTTATCCTCCCCGGCCTTGAGCTGTCTGTAGTAAACTTACAGGCCGGCCGAGTTCGCCGGGACTATGTCGTAAGGGCAGGCGAACTCCGCGCCGTCGCCCATAGGGTCGCGCAGCTGCTGCACTTTGTTCAGGAGCAGGTCCGCCCAGTCCTCGGCGCTGTGCTGGGGGGCGCGTTTGAAAGCCCGGGCCGCGGTGAAGATGTCCACGAGCTGCTCGCGGGAGAGCATGGAGAACCGGCGGATCAGCATCTGCCTGGCCTGCTCGCCGATCTGGTGCATGTTGCGGCCGCTGGGGTCCGTGGCCTGAATGGAGCTGGTCTGCGCGGTATGGAGGCGCATGACGCACTTGGAGGGGTCCAGCCAGACGGATTCTCCGGCCCAGCCGTCGTAGTTCATCCTGCTGTTGTGAAAGAGCCCGCGCCCGCCGAAAGTGACGCCCGAGTCCTGTATGTACACTATGGGCTTAAGGCATTTGGCCGCGCCGGTGGCCGGGTCCTGTACGGTGTCCTTCTTGGCGCAGGCGAGAGCCTGGTTGGGGGCCTTATTATCGGTATCGCCGAAGAAATGGGCGATGGCGGTCAAGGCCTCGGCTCCCACCCGGTCTTCCATCAGGTAGAACTCATCGAAACCTATGCCGGAGTTGGCCTTGAATTCGATGCGCTTGCCGATCTTGTCCTCTATGGCGATCTGCTGGCCGTTCCGCCAGGCGCCGCGGTCGGCTTCGTTCTTGAAAGGGTCGGAGGGGCAGTCGGGGCAGTTCAGCCTGACGGGGTACATCCTGTCGGCGTAAGCGCCGATACCGGTCAGGATCCAGGTGGCGGCCACTTCGGTGATCACTTCGGCGTTCTTCTCGCCGTACTTTACCTTGAATTTCTTGCCGTCCTCGCCCTCGCATTTGAACTTGGGGGTGGTGCCGTTCGCTTTCCCGGCGTCGTACGCTTCGGCGTTAGGCACATATTTGCAGTTGACCAGTTCTTCGGCCTCGTATTTAAGATGGGGAAAGGGGCCTTTTTTGAAGTCCATGGCCTTGGTGTTCAGCTGGTTCTCCGGCACCCAGAGCGCCGCCTTCACAATGTAGGCGTTGCGGTCCGTCTCGGAGATGAAACCGAATTCCAGTTTCTTGGAGCCGTCTTTCGCTTTTTCCGCGCCCCAGACCCTGGCGGGGATAATCTCGGTATAGTTCGCGTCGGCCGCCTTCTTAAGTTCCGCGGCGTTTACGCCCTGTGAACTGAATTGGCTGCCTGCCGCGAACGCATTTCCGGTCAAACCAGCAAGGATCGCTATCGATAGGGCTTTCTTCATGCTTTTTTCTCCAAGGCGCCGTGAATTTAAAATGCGGTCGGGATTGATTATCACACCTATAGTATAGCTATAGCGCAGCAAGACCGTATGGGTCTAAGGTCCTTTTAGTCCGGGGGAATAGGCCCAGGCCGAGGTGGGTACATAAGAAGGGCCATTAACCCATGCGCGCGGAGCGGTTTACTGGTATCATTTAGTTAATGAAACTGATCAATTTTATCGGCAAGCGGCTGCCGCTCTGGCTTGTTGCGGCGGCGCTGCTGGGCGCCGGAACGGCTTTTGCCGCGCCGGCCCAGATTATCCTGATCCGCCACGCGGAGAAGCCGGAGGCCGGATTTGCAGGAAACATAAGAGCTGTTATCGCTTGTTTTTCCGGGAGTAGGCCGCTTTTACCTTCGCTTGAAATTTGAGAATCGCCGCCCTAACCGTCTGTTTTATCTATAATAACAAAAAGCGGGGCGGTTTCCTGAATTTGGTGCGCTTCCCCCCGCGCCAG
>MNUR01000111.1:0-51526 GCA_001871115.1 Elusimicrobia bacterium CG1_02_56_21
CACATAGAAGCTTTTGACACCTCAAGCCTTTTCGGAAAACAGGCCGTGGGATCCTCGGTCTGCTTTATTAACGGAGAAAAGAACACGCCCCATTATAGGAAATACAGGATAAATTTCAAGAACACTCCGGAAGGCGGCAATGATTTAGCCATGATGGAGGAAATTGTGGGCCGGCGCCTGGCGCAGATAAAGAAAAAAGAGGAAACCCAGCCCGACTTGCTGCTGATAGACGGCGGACCGGGCCAGCTGGCCGCCGCTATGAAGGCACTCAGGACAGCCGGGCTGAAGATCCCCGTAATCGGACTGGCAAAGCGCCTGGAGGAAATCTTTATGCCGGGCCGCGCCCTGCCGCTGCTCCTTGACCGGGCGCACCCCGGCCTGCGCCTCCTGCAGGCCCTGCGCGACGAGGCGCACCGCTTCGGCGTGACCTATCACAGGAAGCTCAGGGACAGGATAGAGGATTAATGACGATAAAAGAAGTTTTGGCCGGGATGAAGGATTACACCCCTTTTCAGGCGGCGGTGTGGCGGGCCTGCATGAGGATCCCGGCGGGCCAGACGCGCAGCTACAAATGGATAGCCGAACAGATAGGCCGCCCCGGAGCCGCAAGGGCTGTGGGAACTGCCCTTGGCAGGAACCCCTTCGCCCCTGTCGTTCCCTGCCACAGGGTCATCAAAGCTGACGGCAGCCCCGGAGGCTTTTCCGCCCCCGGCGGAACCCCGGCCAAACTAAAACTGCTCAAAGAAGAAATGAAAAAATAAATAGCCGCGGTCCGCAGCCTGCGGACTATACCTGCCGCCTGTTAATATTGGTAGAATATAAACCGGGCACACATTTAAATTGCCGCAACACCGGGGAGACAATGTTCTACAAGTATCTGATAAAATTCGACGGGGAAGAAGAGAAATCGATAGAGATACAGCTTGACCCCGCAACGCTCAGCATAATCCCTAAACCTAACGAGAATCCTCCGGACTGGGCCCTGCTGGACTGCGGCAAATGCTCTATCTGCCCTTACACCAGCGACATGCATAAATACTGCCCCGTCGCCCTGAACATCGCCGAGATCACCCTCGCGTTCGCAGACAAGGCGTCCACGGTCACGGTGGACGCGCGCGTAATTACCACGGAACGGGAATATTTTAAAAGGACCAGCCTCCAGACCGTAATAAGCTCGGCCATAGGGCTGTACATGGCTACCAGCGGCTGCCCGCATATGGCTATTCTGAAGCCGCAGGCTAAATACCATCTGCCGTTCGCTACCCTGAGCGAAACCATCTACAGGTCTATTTCCTCTTACCTCGTACAGCAGTATTTGCGCAAGAACAAAGGCTATGAGCCGGACTGGGAACTGGCAAAACTTATAAAGGCCTATGAAATCATAGAGATCCTGAACCTGTCGATGGTAAACAGGCTGAGAAAAGCTTCAACCAAGGACGCCAACTACAACGCGCTTATTATCCTGGATATTTTCGCTAAGATGGTTCCGGTCAACATTGCCAGCGGCCTGCCTAAAGACAAACTCATGCTTATAGATTAGCCGCGCGGAAAGCGTCGCGCAGCAGCTTGAATAAACAAAAAACCCGGGCTGGCCCGGGTTTTTTGTTTGTATTGCCTTGGCATTATCCGACCATGTCTCCCAGGGCGAACATGGGCATGAACATAGCTATAACGATGGTGCCGACGACGACGCCGAGAACTATGATTATGATCGGCTCTATCATCGAGGTCAGGCCCTTTACCGCGGTATCCACTTCCTGATCGTAGAAGTCGGCGATCCTGTTGAGCATATTATCCAGCCCGCCGGTCTCCTCGCCCACGCTTATCATCTGGATAACCATCGGCGGGAAAATATTGGCTTTCTTGAGCGGGTCGGAGATGCGCCCGCCTTCCTTTATGGAATCACGGCTGTTATTGATGGCCCTTTCTATGACCTTATTGCCGGCGGTTTTAGCTACGGTCTCAAGCCCCTGGAGTATGGGCACTCCGGATTTAATAAGAGTGCCCAGCGTCCGGGTAAATTTAGCGATGGCGACTTTTTTAAGAAGTATGCCGAAAATGGGGAGTTTGAGCGAAATATCGTCTATCTTCTCCTGCCCCTGGTCGGTCTTCATCCACTTCTTAAACAGCCAGACTCCCAGGCCGATAAAAGGAAGAACATAGAGCAGCTTGGCGCGCAGAAAATCCGAGATGCCTATAATAACGCGGGTCAGGAAAGGCAGTTCGGCGCCGAAGCTGCCGAAGATATCCTTGAAGATAGGGATAACGAAGACTATCAGGAAAATAGTGATAATACCGGCCGCGCTGAACACTACAGTCGGATACATAAGCGCGCTTTTCACTTTGGCGCGCAGCGCTTCCGCCGATTCCAGGAAGCCGGAGAGCCGCTCTAAAATGGTATCAAGAATACCGCCTACCTCGCCGGCCTTTATCATCGCTACATAGAGCTCGGTGAAAGCCTGGGGGTGCTTCTTCATAGCGTCCGCTATGGAAAGACCTGACTCGATGTCGGTACGCAGGCTGCCTACTACGGATTTGAAAGCGGGGCTTTCCGCCTGTGCCTCAAGGATATTGAGGCCCTGGACTATGGGCACGCCGGCGGACACCAGCGTGGAAAGCTGGCGGGAAAACATGACTACGTCTTTATTATCGACTTTGCCTTTTTTGGACTTCTTGGCCGGGGCCGGTTTTATCTCGGTGACCGACAATCTCTGCTCGCGCAGGCGGGCCATAGCGGCACGCTGGTCGGCGGCTTCTACAGTACCTTCTGTGGCCTTACCGCTTGATTCTTTGGCTTTATAAGCGAATTGCATAAATAGATTACAGCTATCCCCCCCGCGCAGGAATAGGGCTGCCCCCCTTTGCTTATCTTACCCTATCAGCTTGTGGCTGAAAGGGTTTTCTGCAGAAGCTTCTTAAGATCCTCGGGGTCAGCGGAGCGGGTTACGGCTTCCTGGTAGCTTATCTTCTGCTTTTTATAGAGGTCCACCAGGGACTGGTTCATTGTGACCATACCGAATTTTCCGCCGGTCTGGATAATCGTGGGGATCTGTTCTATCTTCTGCTCGCGGATCAGGTTGCGGACGGCAGAATTCACTATCAGCACTTCGCAGGCCAGGGTGCGGCCCAGGCCGCTGGCCAGGGGGATGAGCTGCTGCGCGAACACGCCCTGGAGCACAAAGGACAGCTGCACGCGTATCTGCTCCTGCTGGTGCGGAGGGAAAACGTCGATAATGCGGTTTATAGTCTGGGAAGCGTCCGAGGTGTGCAGCGTTGCGAACACCAGATGCCCGGTTTCGGCTATATTCAGCGCGGCCCCGATAGTCTCAAGGTCGCGCAACTCGCCGATAAGGATGACGTCGGGGTCCTGGCGCAGCACATGCCGCAGGGCCGCTCCGAAAGTTTCGGTATCGGCGCCGACTTCGCGCTGGTTAACAATGCTCTTCTTATGGGTGTGGACGTACTCGATAGGGTCCTCAACGGTAATAATGTGGTAATTGCGGTGCTCGTTCAGGTAGTCTATCATCGAGGCCAGCGTAGTGGATTTTCCGGAGCCGGTAGGCCCGGTTATCAGCAGCAGGCCCTTGGTCATCTTCATGAGTTCGTAAACCACCGGCGGCAGGTTGAGCTCGTCAAAAGTCTTGTATTTGCTGGGGATGGAGCGGATGGCCGCGCCTACTACGCCGCGCTGCCGGTAGGCGTTCATGCGCAGACGGCCCATGCCCTTTATGCCGAAGGCGAAGTCCAGTTCGTTCGTAGCCTCGAAGCGCTGGCGCTGGGCGTCGGTCATAAGGGAGAAGATCAGCGTCTGGCACATCTCGGGGGTAAGCTTTTCGAAAGGGGTCTGTATCAGGTCTCCGTCGATCCGGAGCATGGGGGTGGCGCCGGCCGTGATATGGATATCAGAGGCGTTCTTCTCGTGCATCATTATAAACAGTTCGCTCATTGTGACCATAAATTAGCTCCTAAAAACCGATTGCCTTCTATTTCTGAACTGCCCGCCCGGATTCCTAATCCACGTCCGAACCGGTAACACGTATCACCTCTTCTACAGTGGTGGCGCCGGCAAAAAGCTTGCGAAGAGCGGATTCCCTCAGGGTGATCATGCCGTTCTTCCGGCCGGCCTCTTTTATCTTGGAAACATGCCCTTTATCTATGATAATCGCCCGGATCGCGTCGTTAATCTCAAGGATTTCATGTATACCCATGCGGCCCTTGTACCCGGTCTGGGCGCAAACTTCGCAGCCCCTGCCCCTGGACAATGCTATTTTACCATTTTTAATATTGTTATCAAGGATAGTTTTGGGAACCCCGAGCCCCACCATAAGCTCGGGCTTTACCTCATAGGTCTCCCTGCAGTTGCTGCAGACGCAGCGGACCAGGCGCTGGGCCACCACCATCAGCACCGTTGACGAGGTGAGAAAGGGTTCTATACCCATCATTCCTATGCGGGTGATGGCGCCCGGGGCGTCGTTAGTGTGGAGGGTGGAAAAAACAAGGTGCCCGGTCATTGCGGCGTTTACCGCTATGGCCATAGTCTCAAAATCCCGGATTTCACCCACCATTATTATGTCCGGGTCCTGGCGCAGGAAAGAACGCAGGCCCGAAGCGAAAGTAAGCCCCACGTCGGGATTGACCATGACCTGGTTTATTCCTTCCAGGTTATACTCGATAGGGTCCTCAATAGTGACGATATTCACATCAGGCTCGTTAAGAGTGGCAAGGGCGGAGTAAAGGGTGGTGGATTTTCCGGAGCCGGTAGGCCCCGTTATCAGGTTGATGCCGTGCGGCGCCTTGAGGCACTTGGAGAAAATAGCCAGGTTTTCCGGCTCCATGCCCAGGTCCTCAAGCTTCAGCTTCAGACCGGAGGAGTCCAGGATACGCATGACCACTTTTTCTCCCGGACCGCAGGGCAGTATCGAGACGCGGAGGTCTATCTCACGGCCTTCTATTTTAAGCTTGGTCCGCCCGTCCTGGGGCAGCCTGCGCTCTGAAATATCAAGGGTGGACATTATCTTCAGACGGCTGACGATAGCGTTATGGAATTTTTTGGGCGGGGACGGCTGCACGTGCAGCACCCCGTCGATGCGGAAACGCACCTTTGTTTCTTTGTATGAGGGCTCGATATGGATGTCCGAGGCATGGGCCTTTAAAGCCGAAGAAATAATGAGATTGACCATCTGCACTATCGGCGCGGCCTCCCCTTTCTGCTCAAGAGAGATCAGGTCCTCGCCGCCGCCCTTGGACTCGTCTTCCTCGACAAGAGAGACCTCGGTGGTCCCGCCGCTCGTCTTCTTCAGGATCTCGTCCAGCGCCTCTTTAGAGGTCTTGGTCCCGTAATTCTTGTCTATAGCCTCGGCTATGTCCGCCTCTGAGCCGAAGACAGGCTGGATATCGTAACCCGTCATCATCTTGAGGTCGTCGAGGACCACTATATTGAGCGGGTCCTCCATGGCTACCTTAAGCTTTTTTTCGTTCATGGCAACGGCTATCAGGCCGTAGCGGCGGGCTATGTTTTCAGGGATGATCTTAAGCAATTCCTCTTTTATATCCAGCCCGCGGAGGTCCACGAACTCTATGCCGAACTGCTTGCTGAGGAATTCGAGAAGGGTGCGTTCCTCTATGAATTTTTTATGTATCAGCAGCTGGCCCAGCTTGCCTCCGCTGGACCGCTGCATTTCCAGCGCCTCCTCCAGGTTGGCGGCGCTGAGAAGCCCTGAGGCGACAAGCGTCTCGCCTAGACGCTTGGAAATATTTATCGATACGCCTTTTTCAGCCATAATAATAGAATCGGCAGCACCGCGCTAAAAACCCGGCTTAATACTAATACGGCTCCTTCCCGGCTTTACGCCGCGATAAACAGCGCTGTCAATATTTTACAATATATAGAGACACACTTCCGTCGTCAAGTCAGCCGGCGGCCGCGGTCTTTCTAAAATAATTCTTCGTCGGATTCCTGGGCTTTAAGGTACTTTACCTGCTCAGAGCCTTCCGCCTGGGCGTTTTCGAACCCGGTAGGGTCTTCTTCGCTCAGCATTCCGGCGTCCGGCGCTTCCGGCAGGGGAAGTATGGGGATCTGCGCCGGCCTTGAAGCTTTGCGGGGTTTAGGCCTGGCCGCGGGCTTCCTGACCGGGGCCGCGCTGGCGCTCTTTTTCTTGGAAGAGAAGTCCAGAAGTTCGATGGCGTTGTTATTAATGCCCCGCACTATATCCTGTTTAGCCGAATCGACTTCGAACTGGTAAATAAGGGGCTCCTGCCTGGGCCTGAGCAGGCGGTACTGCACGACCAGGATATCTCCGTGCAGCGGCGTAGCGGTCCATTCCTCGCTGGCTCCGTTAGCGCCGCCGGAAAGGAAGGAGTTTGAGAACCAGGTAGCCACATTACCGCGGCCGCCGGAAAGCTTATAGCCTTTTACAATTTCAAGCGCCTTTTTGATATTATCGTTGGCCGGTTTCTCCGCGGCCGCGGGCGCGGGGGCCGGCTGGGGTTCAACTTCTGGCTCGGCCTGTACTGCGGCCGGGGCGGGTTCTTCCTTGGCCTCGAACTGGCTGTCGAGGGTGGCGGGTTTTTTCTTGCCGCCGAGATTTAGCATGGAGAACTCGGAGAAACTGACTCCCTCGCCCATAAAGAAATATCCAAGCCCGCCGGCGGCGATAGAACCGAAGATCACGAGTATTGCGAAAAACGCCGTGCGGCCTCCCTTCTTCCTTGGCCTCTCCGGGCCTTTTACTTCCGGCTTTACTTTTACGGAGGGAACCGGGATGCGCTGGGTAGTGTCCGGGGAATCGGCGGCTGCAGCAGGAGCTTTTTCCCGGGGTTCGGGGAGGGGCGCGGGCGAATACTGCGCCGCGGGAGAAAATGACTGGGGCTCCGCGGCCTTGGCGGGGGCGGCGGGCTCAGACTGGGACTGGGCCCCGGTCTGGAACTGGAAACCCTGCTGAAGCTGCGGGGCCTGGACGGGCGCGGGCTGCTGCGCCGGCGCCGGGGCGGGCTGCTGCATTCCTAAATCTGAAACAGGCTGTTTTACGGGCTGGGGCTGCGCCTGAACGGGCGCGGGCTGCGCCTGGTAAACGGGGGCCTCGTAGCGGGTCTCTATCTGGAACTGCTGGGTATCGGGTTTTTTAGAGGTAACGACGGTAAAATCATAAACTATCCCGCCCGCCTGCTGGGGAAGCGGCTCGACCGCTTCAGGCTTGTATGCGCCCGGAGGAGCGGCTTCGGGGCCGGGAAGAGGTTTATCGTAATGGGAGCCGTAGACATAAGCCGGGGCCTGGGTTTGCCCGAGACTTTTGAATTTGCGGCTGGTAAGGCCGAGGTCTTCAGCTTCTCCCTTAAGCTCCTTGCCGAGAGAGGTCTCCATCTTTATCCGGGAGCCGCGGCTGATGCTTTTAAATGTTTTAGCCTCTATCACAGGCTCAGGCTTCTCTTCCTCAACAAGGCCTTCATCCTTAAAAGGAGCTTCCGAAATAGTTTCCGGCTTAAGGGCGTGAAATTTCTTTACGGGAGCCGCGGGGGCAGGCGGAGCTTCCGGAGCGGGCGGAGTATTCTGGCTCTCCGAGATCTCCTCCCTCAGTTCCCGCTCTTCTCTTTTAATCTCCTCTATCTGGCGGATCGTCTCGGCGTTTTCATTCAGCGCGGCCAAGTGGCGCACCTGTTCAAGTTCTTTGGCCCCGGCGTCAACTTTGCCGTGCTCGCCTTTAAGGCGGGCTTCAAGTTCCTCTATCCGCGCGCGGTTTTTCTTATCCTCCATCTCCTTGGTGCGGATCTTTTCAAGAAGGAGGTTCTTCTCCCAGCGGGCGGCTTCCAGCTCTTCCTGGATATGTGAAAGGCGGATATCGAATTTCTCGGCCAGGTCGTAATCGGTTTCGGGAACGGCCCTGGCGGAGGGGCCTTCTTTATAGGCGCCCAGGATATTATCTATCGTGTCGAGGAGTTCGCCGTAGTTAGCCCCGGTGGAGGGCTCCTTGTCTTCAAAATAGCGGGCGCTGGAATTAAAACCGGTTTCATACTCGTAGGCCCCGGCCACAACGCCCGCGGTTATAGTGCGGCCTGAACCGAAACTAAGGGCCGAAGCTATTTCCGCCACCTGCGAGGCGGGGCGCCAGTCACCCGGGTTGTCCCCGGTGGCGGTCTCGGGGCAGACAAGGCTTTCTTCGGCAAAAGCGGGAAGAGCCAGCATTTCTGCCGGATCGTACGGGCCGAGGATATTGCCTTCCGAGTAGAACCAGTATTTCATCTCAAGGAAAGTTTACCTTTTCCCTATTTAGGATTTAATACAAGAATGTGGCAATTTTGTTACACAGGTTCCGGGCATATTCCAGAAGCGGGAACCGCGAGATATGAAATCGGGGCCTGGCAGGGGCATTGCCCCCCGAACCCTGGAAGATGGAAACCGTTGCGTGGTTTCCCCCCGCCTTGGGGAATTATGGCGGGGCCCCCCCTTCCCCAAAGGGTGCGGGATAAAATCCCTGCCACCCCTCCAGCTAAATTCGGCCTTCCATGCTGTCTGGCTGCCAAGCCGCCTAGCTGCCTCGCTTTTATCTCAGAGCCCGATATCTTTCCTGTACTGCATGCCTTCGAAATTAATTTTCTCAACGGCGGCGTAGGCTTTCTGCCTGGCTTCCTCTACGCTGTCCCCGGTAGCGGTTACGGAGAGGACCCGGCCGCCGCCTGTTACATAGCCGTCGTCTTTTTTAACTGTGCCGGCGTGGAAGACCAGAGCGCCGGCCGGGACTTTATACAGCCCGGTTATCTCTTTGCCTTTTTCCGGGTTTTCCGGATAACCTCCGGAAGCCAGAACCACCGAGACGCAGGTTTTCCTGGAAATTTCGAGTTTCCTGCCGGATAGATCCTTGTCGGCGCAGGCTTTGAGCATCTGCAGCAGGTCGCCGGCTACCAGGGGCATTATTGACTGGGTCTCAGGGTCACCGAACCGGCAGTTGAATTCCAGGACTTTAGGGCCGCCCGGGGTGAATATTAATCCGGCGAAGAGCACGCCGCAGAAGGGGATCTGCTCTTTTTTAATTCCGTCTACGAAACGCTGAAGCACTTCTTTTTTAATAAGCTCAAGGCCGGCGGGCTCCAGCTCTACGGGGCAGACGGCGCCCATCCCCCCCGTATTAGGCCCCTCGTCGCCGTCCCTGAGGCGCTTATGGTCCCTTGAGACCGGCAGCATAAAGAAGCTCTCACCGTCCACCAGGGCTATCACGGAAGCTTCCCTGCCCGTCAGAAACTCTTCCATAACAACTTTAGAGCCTGAGGCGCCGAAAATGCGGCGCTCCATAAAATCTGCTACGGCTTCAAGGGCTGCCCCCTCGTTTGCGCAGATGCGCACGCCTTTGCCGGCGGCCAGGCCGTCGGCTTTGATAACTACGGGATATCTCTTATTCTCTTTTATTTTCTCCCTGGCGAGGGCAGCGTCGTAAAGAACGGTGAAAGCGGCCGTCGGGATGGAGTTCCTGTACATGAACTCCTTGGCAAACTGCTTGGAGGCTTCCAGCATAGCGCCTTTTTGCGAAGGCCCGAAAACCTTTATCCCTTTTTCAGAAAGAAAATCGCTTATCCCTTTGGCCAGCGGGGCTTCAGGGCCCACCACCACCAGTTCTATTTTATTAGCGCCGCAGAACTCGCTTATCGCCTCAAAATCGTCCTGGGAAATAGCCGGGCAGTCAGCCAGGTTCTTCATGGCGGCCGATCCCGGTATGGCGAAAAGCCGGCCCAACTGCGGGCTTTGCTTTATTTTCCAGGCCAGGGCATGCTCCCGCCCTCCGGACCCTATCAGGAGTACGTTCACCGGCCCGCCTTCACGGGCCGGATGCCGTAGGCTTTGGCAACGGCGTCCACGCGGGTATTGTAGCTGCCCGTAAAGCACGAAACGCAGAAGTTCCTGTCTTTCTGGTCGCCGCAGGCGCTCACCAGGCTTTCCAGGCTGAGGTAATGAAGCTCGTCCGCGCCGATAAACCGGCGAATCCTCTCCGCTGTCAGGTTGCTCGCTATAAGCTCGGCTTTGCTCGGAGTATCTATCCCGTAGAAGCAAGGCGAGATTATGGCCGGGGAAGCGATGGCCATAATTATTTTTTTAGCGCCGGCGTTCTTAAGGTTTTTAACTATTTTGCGTGAGGTGGTCCCTCTTACCAGGGAGTCGTCTATGAGTATGATGGTCTTGCCCTTTATGACGTCCCTTATGGGCGCAAGCTTCAGATGGGCCGTGAATTCCCTCAGGCGCTGGTCCGGCTGTATGAAAGAACGGCCGGTATAATGATTGCGCATAAACACCGTCTGGTACGGGATCCAGGACTCGTCCGAGAAACCCTGGGCGTAGACAGTGCCGGAATCCGGGACTCCGGAGACGATGTCGGCTTTCACCCCTTTCATCTCCCGGGCCAGCAGCGCGCCTATCTCGTAGCGCGCGGTCTGCACGCTCCTGCCGGCGACCTGCGAATCTGGCCGGGCAAAGTAAACCTGCTCGAAGATGCAGCGCGTAAAATTCCTGGCCCTGGCGAAACGCCTGAATGTGGCTTTCCCCCCCTCTATCACTACCAGCTCTCCGGGCTCTATTTCCCGTATGGTTTTCCCGCCCGCTACCTCGATAGCGCAGGTCTCCGAGGCAAGTAAGAAGGATTTACCCATCTTGCCCAGCACCAGCGGCCTGAACCCGTTAGGGTCGCGCGCCCCGATCACCTTGCCGGGCGCCATGAAAATAAAAGCGTAAGCTCCCTCGAGTTTAGGCAGGTTCTTCGCCAGGGTGTCCTCCAGTCTTTTGCCCCGGTATTTCGCCATCAGATGCAGTATCACTTCCGTGTCGCTGGTAGACTGGAAAATAGCGCCGCCTTTCTGAAGCGCGGCCTTAATCCTGTCCGAATTAGTGATATTCCCGTTATGCGCCACGGCTACCTGGCCGAGGCAGGAATCGAGGACCAGCGGCTGGGCGTTTTTAATATGGCTGGACCCGGTGGTAGAATACCTGATATGGCCTATGGCGCTCCGGCCCTTAAGGGTTTCCAGCGCCTCCCTGGTAAAGATCTCGCTTACAAGGCCCATGCCTATATGATGGCGCAGCACGCCCCTGTCGTCCGTAACGATACCGGCCGACTCCTGGCCCCGGTGCTGAAGGGTAAAAAGACCTACATAGGCCAGTTTAGAAGCGTCTTTATTGTCCGCGATGCCGAATATTCCACACATATAAATTTCCTTTTTTAGCCGTCCCGCCGGTGCCCGCGCCGCCGCTTTGTTACTTGCTTACTTAACGTAATCCACCGCGTTCTTAAAGAATTGGCAGCCCGCTGCCAGGGCCTCCCTGGCCGCGGCCGGGCGGTCAGGGTTCTGCCACGCGTAAAAGTTCCGCTCCGGATGGGGCATCAGCCCGAAACAAGTCCCGGCCGGGTTAGTGATCCCCGCAATACCCCGCATGGAGCCGTTCGGGTTCTCCGAATATGTCATTGCGTGAAGCTCCCCGGCCAACAGGTCAGAAAGTATTTTTTTATCCTCTATGATGAACTTCCCCTCTCCGTGCGCTATAGGCAGCTCTATCTCGTCGGGCAGGCCCTTCGTGAACAGGCAGGGGCTTTTTTTATTTATCCTGACCTTTATCCATTTTGCGACGAAATGACCGCAGTCATTAGTATAAAGAGTAGAAACCTGGGCGTTGGCTTTGTTCTCAGGCAGGAAGCCGGTCTTTACCAGGATCTGGAAACCGTTGCAAATGCCTATTACCGGCCTTTTATCTTTAATGAATTTTCCGAAATCCGCGGACAGGCGGCCCATCTTCACGGCGTAAATCTTTCCTGCGGAGATATCATCCCCGTAGGAAAAGCCGCCCGGGAAGGCCATGATGGAATAATCCAGAACCTGCTTCTCGCCCGATAAAAGCTGGTTTATATGGACCAGTTCCGGCTCGGCCCCCACGTATTTAAAGGAGTTGAAGGTCTCTATGTCGCAGTTGGTCCCCGTCCCGCGGAGTATTATAGCTTTAGGTTTCATATTTTATGAGCCGGTTTTTTTATCGGCCTGCCTCAGATCAATTCTCTTTTCCAGGACTTCTTCAGCTGGCTCAGGTCTTCGCGGAAAAGCCGCGCCCCGGCGTCCCTTACTTCAAGGACAAGAGAATCCCGGACGCAGCCTATTTTACTGACAGGCAGTCCCCTGACCAATTTAAGAAATTCGTGTTCCTTGCCCGGAACCACCTCTAAAACCAGCCTGGCCGGGCTCTCGCCGAACAGAAGTTCAAGCGGGGTCAGGCCGTCCTCCCTTTTTGCATCGCAAAGATCTATTTCGGCGCCGAAGCCGCCGGAAAAAGCCATCTCGGCCAGCGTAACCGCCAATCCGCCCTGCGAAACGTCGTGGGCGGCCGGGACGCAGCCTGACTTTATAGCTTTCAGGACGCCCGTGTACAGCCTTACCGCCGCCTTCATGTCGAGCGGGCTTATGAAGTTATTGCCGCAGGCCGCCATGTCATTATAGACCGAGCCGCCCATCCCGCCGCGGCTGACACCGGCCAGGTACACGGAGCTGCCCGCTTCCTTGAAGTTCATCGTTATAGCTTTGCGGATATCCTCTACCGGAGCCGTGGCCGAAATAAGGAGAGAGATCGGAATAGGGTACTCGTTGCCCCCGGCATCTTTGGCCTGGTTATAGAAACTGTCCTTGCCGGAAATAAAAGGCGCGCCGTAGGCCATGGCCGCGTCGTGGCAGCCTTCGGCGGCCAGGACCAGGTCCCCCATAACCTCAGGGTCGCGGGGGCTGGCGGCGCAGAAATTATCCAGGATGGCGGTGCGGGAGATCTCGGCGCCTACGCAGAGCAGGTTCCTTACGGCCTCGTCCACGGAGTGCAGCGCCATCTGGTACGGGTCCAGTTTGCCCGCGGCGGGGTTGAAACCGTGAGATACGGCGAAGCCGGAGAAATCGGAGAGGTCCAGGGTGGCGGCCTGGGGCCAGATGACCGCTGCGTCACCGGGCCCGTCTCCGTATTTCCCCTGCATGGGCTTTATAACGGTACCGCCCTGCACCTCGTGGTCATACTGGTTTATAACGGAATGCCTGGAGCAGACGTTGGGGTGCGCAAGCATAGCCTTAAGTATTCTTCCGTAGGATTTTGCGGGCCTGGCCGGCTTTTTGGCGGAGATCTTCACTTTGCGCCGCCGGGCCGGTTTTTCGAAATTAGGCACGCCGCCGTGCAGGAAAGCCATAGGCAGGTCCACCACCTTCGCGGCGCCGTGGGTGACCAGGAGGCGCCCGTTCCCCGGGAAAGTCCCCAGGACGCAATAATCGCAGCTCTCTGCCTTCAGGATGGCCTCGAGCCCGGCGAGCCTGGCCTTGGGCACGGAAAGTATCATCCGCTCCTGGGACTCGGAGACCCAGATCTCCCAGGGCTCAATCAGGCTATCCTTAAGCTGCGCGTTCTCAAGGCGCACACGCGCGCCGGTTTGCGATCCGAGCTCGCCTATTGCCGAGGAAAAACCGCCGGCCCCGCAGTCAGTGACGGCATTGTACAGGCCCAGGTCGCGGGCGCGCATCAGCACGTCCAGGGTTTTCTTCTCATTAATAGCGTGGCCGATCTGCACCGCGGAGGCCGAAGTATCTTCTTCTATATTGGCGGAGGAAAAAGTGGCGCCGTGTATGCCGTCGCGGCCGGTGCGGCCGCCTATTGAAACTATCAGGTCCCCGGGCATGACCTTCTTGGCTATCTTCTCCACCGGGATCAGGCCCGCGCAGCCTACGTAAACCAGCGGGTTAAGCAGATACCCGTCGTCAAAGTAGATCCCGCCGGCCGCCGTCGGGATGCCCATCCGGTTCCCGTAATCGCGGACCCCTTCCACCACGCCCCTCATGATGCGCTCGGGCGGATGCGAATTTCCGGGCAGCTTCTTTTTACTGTCGGGGTAGCCGAAACAAAAACTGTCGGTATTAAGCACAGGCTTAGCGCCCAGGCCCACGCCCAGGATATCGCGGATAACCCCGCCAACCCCGGTCTCGGCGCCGCCGTAAGGCTCGACCGCACAGGGATGGTTATGGGTTTCGGCCTTGAAAGCCAGTCCCCACTTACCGCTCTTGCCGAATTGCACAATGCCGGCATTATCGGTGAACACGGAAAGGCACCATTTTTTATTGAGCTTCCGGGTGGCCCTCACGATAGTTTCTTTAAACAGGTTTTTATATTTTTTTACCCTGCCCCCGGCCCTGAACGCTACCGGCCCGGAAAAGGTTTTATGCTTGCAGTGCTCGGACCAGGTCTGGGCGATAGTCTCGAGCTCGCCGCGCGAAGGCTGCCTGCCCATCCCCCTGAACTGGCGCTGAACTTCGGCGAGCTCCAGCGCGCTGAGCGACCAGCCGCAGGTCCCGTCCAGTTCCGCCAGCTGTTTTTTGCTTAAAGATGTAAAGTTTGAAAGCAGGTCGGTCATAATTTTATAAGCCGGGCTCTGTCACCGGCCGGTTTTAGTCTTCCCGATCTTGAATTTATTAACCACCTCGTTGACCAGCGTCTTTGAAACCGCTTCTTTTAATTTAAGCCCGGAGGCGCAGGAAACATAATAGGCGCGTCCGAACCTGACGGCCTCGGGGAGCCTCCCGACCACATGGGCGACAGCTTCTTTAACGCTTTCCCCTACCACGTCGGTAACGGAATCTTTAAGCCAGACCTCCACCCGGTAGGCTTTCTTAAGGGCGGTTTTTCTCGGGGCAAGGGAGCTGAGTTCGGTTATCTTGTCGGTCAGGAGCCCGGACTTTATCCTGGAGTATTCGGCCTCGCTGAAATCCGCCTCCACCCTGTAGAGCCTGGAAAGCCGGGCGGCGTCAGCTTTCAGCCCGGCACGCGCCAGCCTGGCCAGGAAAGCGGCCTCTTCGTTCTTTGCATATCTCTCTTTTGTCCAGATCTCTATTATCATTTTCACCTTTAAAAGATCCGCCGGGCGGCAGCTTACCCGGCGATTATTTTGTTAAGGGCTTCCTCATATTTTTTAAGGGTGCCCTGTACCACCTCTGAGGGCAGCTCGGGCGGGGCGGAGACTTTATCCCAGCCGCTGCCCTCCAGCCAGTTGCGCACATACTGCTTGTCATAGCTTTCGGGGCTGGTCCCTGTTCGATACTGGCCCGCGTCCCAGAACCGGGAAGAGTCCGGGGTCAGAGCTTCGTCTATAAGGATGAGCTCTCCGTCAAGAATCCCGAATTCGAACTTGGTATCCGCCAGGAGTATCCCCCTATGCTGCAGGTACTCAGCCGCGTAATTATAAAGGGACAGGCTTTTCTCCTTTATCTTCTGCGCAAGTTCCGGCCCCAGGGCAGCCGACATCCGCTCAAAAGTCACATTTTCGTCGTGCCCCTGGTCGGCCTTGCTGGTAGGGGTAAAAACAGGTTCGGGAAGTTTCTGGGCCTCTTTAAGGCCTAGCGGGAGCCGCAACCCGCAGACGCTGCCCTGTTTCTGATATTCCTTCCAGCCGGAGCCGGTAATATAGCCGCGCACGATGCATTCAAAATCCACGCGCCTGGCCCTGTGCACCAGAACTGCGCGGCCCTCCAGGTCTGTCCAGTCCAGCCCGGAGCAGTCGTAGCCGGCCAGTCCCTCTTTAATTCCGGCTATATCGGCGGCCACCAGGTGGTTTTTAATAATATTCCCGGTCTTATCGAACCAGAAAGAACTTATTTTATTGAGTATCGCGCCCTTGCCCGGGATGGGCGTAGGGAGGATAAAATCGAAAGCCGATATCCTGTCGGAAGAAACTATCAGGAGGTACTTTTCCCCCGCCGCGTAAAGGTCCCGCACTTTGCCCTTGTGTATCAACTTCAGTTCAGACATGCTCATCTCCTTTAAGGTAGACTGCTGGTCCATACTACAGCTGGCGGCCTATTTCATTTCTTGCAGGTACTTCTTATACCCTATCTTATCAAGCCTGGCGGTTTTGGCCAGAACTTCTTTTTTCATCTTTTCCCGGTAGGCCTTAAACCTTGCCCTGAGGCTTCTTTCCTTTAAAGAAAGGATCTGCACCGCCAGCAGACCGGCGTTCTTTGCGTTATTTATCCCCACAGTGGCTACAGGAATGCCGGGAGGCATCTGCACTATGGATAAAAGAGCGTCCATGCCCGCGAGCGGGGTGGCGTTAACGGGAATTCCTATAACCGGCAGCAGGGTGGCGGCCGCCAGGACACCGGGCAGGTGTGCGGCAGCGCCGGCCCCGGCGATTATAACCCCGAAGCCCCGCTTCTCGGCCGAAGCGGCATATAAGAGAGCGGCCTCCGTGGTGCGGTGGGCCGAAAGTATCTTGATTTCGAAGGGGACGGAGAATTGCCCGAGGATGTTCGCGGCTGAAGACAGCACTCCCAGGTCCGAATCGCTTCCCATGACGATGGCTGCTTTAAGCATAGTCACCTCATTACCGGGCTGCAGAATTACCGCAAGAACATTCTACGTTTTTATGGCCCGGCGCACAAATCCGGGCCGGTTTTCCCGTCGCAAAAATATAATACAGCGTATTACGCTTTTTTACTCGCTGCCAGGGGACCTTGACAGGCTGCGGCTATATTGGTATAGTTATACCACAAAGCCGCGCAACCCGGCCGGCTGTTTTAGATCAAAAACCACACAGTCCTACAGGAGACAATAAATGGGCGATTCAATGTTCTGTTACCAATGCGAGCAGGCGGCCAGGGGCACGGGGTGCACAACCCAGGGCGTATGCGGCAAAGACCCGGAAACCGCCAAAATGCAGGACCTCCTGCTCTGGCAGGCGAAGGGCGTAAGCATGTACGCGCGGCGCGCCGCGCAGGCTAACGGCGCCCATGACAGGGAACTTGACAGGTTCGTGGTGCAGGCGCTGTTCACCACCGTTACCAACGTGAATTTTGACCCGGTCAGGATAGAGCATATAATAAGGAAAGGCCAGGTTGTAAAAGAAAAAGCCATGCTGATGTACGAGAACGCCTGCAAGAAAGCAGGGAAACCCGCAGAAAAACCGGGAGGGCCGGCGGCCTGGACTCCCCCCTCCGACTATAAAACCCTGCTCGGCGAGGCCCCGGATAAAGGAATAAACACCAGGAAAAAAGCCCTCGGGGACGACGCGGCCGGCCTGCAGGAGCTTCTCACCTACGGCTTAAAAGGAATGGCCGCCTATGCCGACCACGCCAGGATACTCGGCCAGGAAGACGACAATGTCTACGCTTATATACACGAAGCCCTGGACTTCCTCACAAAGCCCGACCCGACCGTGGACAAGCTTGTGGGCCACAATATGAAATGCGGGGAAGTGAACCTGCGCGTAATGGAGCTGCTGGATAAAGCCAACACCGACGCCTACGGGCATCCGGTACCTGCCAAGGTGCGGGTGAACCCGCTTAAGGGCAAAGCCCTGCTGGTTTCGGGACACGATCTCAAGGATCTCGAGGAAATTCTTAAACAGACGGAGGGAAAAGGGATAAACGTTTACACTCACGGAGAAATGCTGCCCGCCCACGGCTACCCGAAGCTTAAGAAGTACGCACACCTGGCCGGGAATTACGGCGGGGCCTGGCAGGACCAGCATAAAGAATTCGACGCTTTCCCCGGCGCGATAGTTATGACGACCAACTGCATCCAGAAGCCGCTTGCCACCTACAGGGGCCGCATCTTCACCAGCGGCCTGGTCGCCTGGCCCGGGATAGAACATATAAGCGACGGGGACTTCTCTCCCGCTGTCGAGGCCTCGCTGAAGGCGGACGGCTTCAGGAAAGACGGGGAAAACAAGACCATAATGGTAGGCTTCGCGCACAATACAGTGCTAGGCGTCGCCGACAAGGTTATAGACGCCGTTAAGGCGGGGCAGATAAAGCATTTCTTCCTGGTAGGCGGCTGCGACGGGGCAAAACCCGGGCGCAATTACTACACGGAGTTCGCCGAAAAAGCGCCCAAGGACACAGTCATACTGACCCTGGCCTGCGGCAAATTCCGCTTCAATAAACAGGAATTCGGAGATATCGGCGGCATCCCCCGGCTTCTCGACATGGGCCAGTGCAATGACGCCTATTCAGCCATACAGGTAGCTTTGGCGCTGTCAAAAGCCTTCAATGTGGGAGTCAATGAGCTCCCGCTCTCCCTGGTACTGAGCTGGTATGAGCAGAAAGCCGTTTGCATTTTGCTTACCCTGCTTTCCCTGGGGATAAAGAATATCCGCCTGGGCCCCACCCTGCCGGCTTTCGTGACCCCGGCCGTTCTTCAGGTACTGGTGGATAAGTTCAATATCATGCCCGTCACCACCGCGGAGAAGGACCTGGACGCAATACTGGGGGTAAAAACCGCGGCCTGACCGCAGCAGGCATAGTCCGCTTCTACCTCGGGAAAGCCAGGGCCGGAGAGAAGCTCGGCGGCCCGGCAGACAGGTCCGGCTTAGGTCCGGTTAGAAAAGAAATAACGGCGGCTGCGGCCGTGCCGGGGAAGAAATCCGGGAAAAAATGTAAAATGTGAGATATGAGAAACATAATAAAGATCTCCGAAGCCGCCGTGATAGCTTTGCACGCTGTGGACTTCATCGCAAATTCAGACGGCGAACCCTGCCCTGCAAGGCCTATGGCCGCGAAACTCGGAGTGTCCTATAACCACCTTTCAAAGGTCCTGCAAAGGCTGACACGGACCGGCCTGCTTCTGCCGGGCCGCGGGCCCAAGGGAGGCTTCCTTCTTTCCAAGAAGGCCAAGGCAGGAAAACTGAGGGACGTATTCGAAGCTATAGACGGGAAAATGTCCCTTTCCAACTGCCTTATGAAAAGCAAAATCTGCGGGAAGACCGGATGCCTGCTGGGCAGTCTGCTCTCGGAGACGAACACTAAATTCCGCGCGGCGATGGACAAAAAAATAAGCGGGCCGCCGAAACCCAAAGCTTCCTGAATTATGCCCCCCGACAGAAAATTCCTGGAACAAACCTATAACCGCTATAATAAGCCGGAATTTATACACCCTGACCCGCTTGAATTTGTCTGGCGCTATAATAGAAGTTCCGACCGCGAAGTGGCGGGGCTGATAGCCGGCTGCCTGGCCTACGGCAATGTCACACAGATACTTAAAAGCGTTGAAAAAGTTCTGGGGCCGCTTGGACCCAGCCCCGCGGCCTGGCTGAAGAGAAATCCCCCCGCAGCCGTAAAAAAAACCTTCTGCACTTTCAAGCACCGCTTTACTACCGGGGCCGAACTTGCCGTTTTCCTGCTTAATATCAAGCGCGCCCTGGAAGTTCACGGCTCCCTTGAAAAGCTTTTCCTGAAAGGCTACGACAAAGACCAAACAACCCTGGAAACCGCTATTTACAAATTCATAGACAGCTTTAACGCTACGGGCTGCGCGCCCTCCCTGACACCTTGCCCGGAGCATAAAAGCTCCTTCAAGCGGATAAACCTGTTCCTGCGCTGGATGGTGAGAAAAGACGCGGTAGACCCGGGAGTATGGGCCGGGATCCCGCCCTCCAAACTTCTTATCCCGCTGGACACCCATATGAGGCAGGTTTCAATGGGCATGGGCATAACCAAAAGAAAAGACACGTCAATGAAGACCGCGGCCGAGATTACCGCATATTTCCGCAAAATAGAACCGGGAGACCCCGTTAAATACGATTTCTCGCTGACCCGCGCGGGGATACGGAAAAACAATGTGCGCATATAGTAGAATATATTCTCAAACCAATTTGCTCCCGGCCGGGTACCGGGAACAATTCTAATCAGCATAGGAGGACACATGCATCTTAAAGGTTCCAAGACCGAAGCTAATCTGCTCGCAGCTTTCGCGGGAGAGTCACAGGCGCGCAACCGCTACACTTATTTCGCCAGCGCCGCGAAAAAAGAAGGCTATATCCAGATCAGTATGGCTTTTGAAGAAACCGCCGCCCAGGAAAAAGAGCACGCAAAGCGCTTTTTCAAGTTCCTCGAAGGCGGAGACCTGACCATAACCGCCACTTTCCCGGCCGGTAAGATCAGCGACACCAAAACCAACCTTAAGGCTTCGGCGGCCGGAGAGCACCACGAATGGGGCAGCATGTACCCCGATTTCGCCAAGACCGCCCGTGAAGAGGGCTTTGAGCCCGTGGCCAAAGCCTTTGAAGCCATCTCGGTGGCTGAGAAACAGCACGAGGCGCGCTATCTCGGTTTTCTCAAGAACCTGGAAGAAGGCAAAGTTTTCAAGAAAGACCAGAAGACCGTATGGCGCTGCATAAACTGCGGCTATACCCATGAGGGCCCTGATGCCCCCGAGAACTGCTTAGCCTGCGCCCACCCGAAGGCTTACTTCGAGGTGCTCGCGGAGAACTGGTAAACGCCCGGACTTAAAGGAAAAAATGGAAGAAAATATCAACGAAGAAGCCAAGAAAGAAATTATTAAGCGCACAGTGACCATGCAGGGCCGCCCGATGACGCTGACGGGCGAAGAAATAAAAGTAGGCATGACGGCCCCTGACTTCAAGGTGACCGACAACGATATGCTGCCTATGAAATTCTCCCGCACCTACGGGGGCAAGGTGGCCGTTATCAGCGCGGTGACCTCCCTGGACACGTCTGTCTGCGACCTGCAGACCCGCCGGTTCAATAAAGAAGCGGAAGCGCTGGGCCCCGACATAGGCGTGCTGACCGTCAGCATGGACCTGCCCTTCGCGCAGAAGCGCTGGTGCGGCGCGGCCGGAGTAAAAGCGGTGCGGACCTTCTCCGATTACCAGAAAGCCGACTTCGGCAAGACCTGGGGCGTTCTTATAAAGGACCTGCGCCTGCTGGCCAGGGCCATCTTCATAGTGGATAAAGACGGCATAGTTAAATACGTGCAGATAGTACCGGAAGTGACGAAAGAGCCTGACTACGACGAAGCGCTCACAGCGCTGCGCGCTCTGGTGTAAATAGAGGTTTAGAGGACCGGAGCAATAGAGGACTAGCCATAAGGAACTTCCCAGGAAAGCCAATCCTCTAGTCCTCCGGTCGCCCAGCCTCTCACAACAGACATTAACCAGTACAGGAGATTAAAATGACCGAAAGAATGGAAGTTTACAAATGCGACCTCTGCGGGAACATCGTAGAAGTGCTCGACGGCGGAGCCGGCTCGCTGGCCTGCTGCGGGCAGGACATGAAGCTGATGAAAGAGAACACCACGGACGCGGCAAAAGAAAAACATGTGCCCGTGATAGAAAAGACCGAGAAAGGCATAACCGTTAAACTCGGCTCCGTCCCCCACCCGATGGAAGAGAAACATTTCATAGAATGGATAGAGCTTATCGCCGACGGCAAGGTGTTCAGGGAATTCCTTAAACCCGGCCAGCCGGCCGAAGCGGACTTCTGCGTCTGCTTTAGCCCCAAGACCGTAGAAGCCCGGGCCTACTGCAACCTGCACGGTCTCTGGAAGGCCTGATGCGCGCGCCCTTGGCTTAAGCCGGGGCGCTGGCGGTCGCCGTCAAGGCAAAGAGAACGGAGCGCAATTCTGCAGAAAGGCGGCCGGCGCCGCCGGCCGGAGACAGCCGGTGTCTTTTTGCAGCAGGCTGCCGCGCGAAGCGGCGGAGTTCGCTTTAGCTGTAGTGAAGGATTCAATTATCTTCTACCTGGGCCTGCAGGAAGCAAATGCAGACAGGGAAGAAGCCGACGAACCGGGCGGGATAATAAAGGAAGAATTAAGGCACATCGCCATCCTTTCGGACCCGCTCAAAAAGATAAATAACAGCCAGGAGGAATAAATGAAAAAATACGTATGCAAACTCTGCGGATATGTTTATGACCCTGCCACGGGAGATCCCGACAACAGCGTTCCTCCCGGCACGGACTTCGATAAGATTCCCGGGACCTGGGTCTGCCCCGTCTGCGGCGCAGGGAAGGAAGAGTTCGAAGCAGAAGCTTGAGCCGCCAAGTTAAGGCAACAGAAAGGCCGGGAGAAATCCCGGCCTTTTCTATTTCCCGTTACGGGGGAGCATCGGCGCGAACGCCCGTTTTAAGCCCTGCCTAGCGCCAGAGCGTGCGCATTACCCGCGGGGATAAAGTATCGTCGCGGATAATATCCAGATCGATGCGTCCCAGCTCCCTGCCGTCGGAGGTTACTATCTCCACCCGCCACAAGCCCGGATTATAATTAGTCTTATAGGTAAAACCGCGCCAGCCGCCGTCCCTCCCCCCTGCAATAGGCAGAGGGATACTGTCCGGTTCCCCCCAGCCTTCCGGAGTATTCTGCCTCCACCGCACGGCAAGGCGCTCGGTGAAATTTGTAGGAGAGAAGACGGCTACCCAGCAATAAACAGCGTCGTCCGGACGCGCCAGAAAGGTCTGGTCCCCGCGCTGCCAGAACTTCCAGCGGGGACGCGCAGAGGCCAGAGAGAACCGGTCCCCCTCGCGGGTGACGCCGTGGTAGATCCCTATCTCGGACAGCGACAGGGGGACAGGCGGGATAACCTTGGTGAAATAAAGAACTGTGAACAAAACTGCTATCACGGCAAAAGGATACACAACATGCTTTCGGACGGCAGTTTTATTTTCAGGCAGGCGCGTGTAGAGCCTCCAGGCCAGCGCCGCTATGCATACCGAAGCCGCGGCGATAGACCCAAGAAAGGGAACTATTCCTATATGGCCCATCAGGGTAGGAACCAGGTAGGTGAAATAGGACACAAGGCACAGGCTGAACAGCACCATGCGCAGCAGGGTTCCGGAGTTTTCGAAAGGCTTCAGTTCATTAACCGCGATCAGGGAGGCGAGAACCACCAGGAACAGGAGCGAGGTGCCCAGGGACGCGCTCTTAAAGTAAAACAGAGTGTAGATATTGAGCAGGGTCCCGAGCATGAAATGCGTGACCCCTACATGATACCGCCAGGCCGTCTTAAAGCGGTCAGGCGGGGTGAATTTACCGTGTCTCTCGCGCAGTTCGAGTCCTGTAAAGAACGCGCAAAGCGAGAGATAGGTTGCCTGGTGAATAATATTGTGCAGCCGGTCGATCCGCCCTACGGCGAGGATGTCGAAAAGGAAGCCCGCAGCAAAAAACCCCGCCGTACAGGCCGGCTCATGCTCGTTATAAAAAGTTTTAGCGCGCTCAAACATATAAATGGACCCCGCCGGAGCCGCGGGGCGGCAAAACAGGTAAACGCGGACAGGTATATTACAGGAGCCTTATTCCGCCCGCAGCGCGTCGGCCGGTTTGAGCCCGGCAGCCACCCAGGCAGGATAGATCGCAAAAGCGAAAGCGGTAAAAGCCGCTATAAGTACAGAAATAAAAGGCATCCAGACTTTAATAGGGCTTCCGCCCATGCCCAGGATGACCTTGATAGGAACCCCCCACAGGTAGCCCAGGGCTGAACCCAGAATCCCGCCGATAAGCCCCAGCATGACGGCCTCCACGATAAACTGCAGCATTATGTCCCGGCGGCTGGCGCCTATGGCGCGCCTGACGCCTATCTCTCTTGTCCGGGCGAAAACCGTGGCCAGCGTTACGTTCATTATGCCTATGCCCCCGGCCAGGAAAGCCAGCATCCCTAGCGAAATAGTTACAAGGGCGGACTTCATGCTGGCGGCGATCCTTTCGCGGATGACCTCGAGCTGGTTTTCCACAATAAAAAAGTCTCCGTCACCGAAGCGGATCTTGAGGAAATTGTTTATCTTCCGGAGCGACTCGTCGTAATTCTGTTCATTGCCGGTATCTATGCTCAGGTCCAGGGACTGGTAGGAATTAATGAAATTATAATGGGTCAGCGTGGTCACCGGGGCCAGAACCTTGTAATCCTGCGAATAACCTGTGATAGTTCCGGGCCGCTTTGAGTAAGGAAGCTCCTCGAGGACGCCGATCACGGTGAAGGTGAAGCCGTCTATCTTAACCGTCTCCCCCAGCATGTCGTTATGAGCCACCAGCATATCGAAGCCGCCGGTAAAATTATATTTCTTCAGCATGCTCTTGCTGAAACTGTTGCCGGGAGGCGGAGCCGCCTTCTTTACCAGCACGCAGACGCGCAGTTTATTTTCCACGTCGTGCCAGTCCAGGAAGCGCCCCCGGAGCTTGTAGACGAAATCCCGCTTGGCCCATTCCGGGGTGACGCCCATGAGGCTGGTGGTCATGCGGCGCTCTCCGTATTGCAGCACATTGCGCCAGTCCCTGGCTTCGGGGGAAACCATGTATAAACCCGGCATTTCCCTGCGCAGACTTAATACGTCGTCGTAGGAAATTACGGGAGGCGGGACATACTCGTCCGGAGAAGAAAAGGTCTGGGAATAATTCTGGGAGATCTTCATCCTGGCCATGCCTGAAACTTCCTTCTGCTTCTCAATACGCTCGTAGGTAGCGAAAATGGCGGAAAAAGCGTCGATAAACACCAGGGACCCGGCCGCGATAGCCAGAAAGCTCAGTACCGAGCGGGTCTTATGCGCCCAGATCTCGGTAAACCCGGTCCTGGCGGCGTTGTAAAGGGATTTCACTGCTCTATCCTCCCGTCGCGCATGCGCATATTGCTCCCGGCCCGGGCGGCCAGCTCTCTGTCATGGGTAACCATAATTATGGTTATCCCCTCCTCGTTAAGCCGGGTCAGCATCCCCATGATCTCTTTGCTGGCAGCCGAGTCAAGGTTGCCGGTCGGCTCGTCGGCCAGGATGAGCTTCGGGGAATTGGCCAGCGCCCTGGCTATGGCTACGCGCTGACGCTCGCCCCCGGAGAGTTCCAGAGGGATCTTTTTTTCCTTGCCGTGAAGCCCGACCTTGCGCAGCAGTGAACCGGCCCGCTCCCGCGTCTCTGCGCTGTCCGCTCCCGCGTACATAAGGGGCAGGCAGACATTTTCCAGCGAGGAAAGCCTGTTTAAAAGGTGAAAGGACTGAAAAACAAAACCGATCTCGTCCCTGCGCGCGTCAGAGCGCTCCAGGTCTGAAAGGGTGAAGACATCGCGGCCGTTAAGGGCGTACTTCCCCCCGGTAGGCTCGTCGAGGAGACCGATAATGTTAAGGAGGGTGGATTTGCCGCAGCCTGAAGGACCGGTTACGGCGACGAACTCCCCGGCTTTTATATCGAACGAGACTCCGCGCAGGGCGGGCCAGCCGGCCTTCCCTCCCTCGTAGACCTTTGTTAATTCGGAGCAGCTGATAGTCACTTAAGGCTCTCCGGGACCGCCGTAAAAAGTTTATCCCCCGGCTTGATCGGCCCGGCCAGTTCAACATCGGACTCCGACCGGAGCCCCGGGAATACCTGCAGCTTTTCGGCCCCGTAGCCCTCGGTCTGGCGGTAGACGTAATGGTTCAGGCCTTCCTGGAAAAGTGTCTCTATAGGGGCCTTCAAAGCGTTCTTCTTGGCCTTCATATTTACGGTGACCACCGCGCTCATCCCCACCCGCATCTTCTGGCTGGGTTTGTCGATGTTTATAACTACGCGGAAAACTTTTGTGCCGCTGCCGCCCCAGTTGCTGGACTTGCTTTCCGCCATTGGCGCGACCACGTCTATCTTGCCGGAGAATTTCTCGCCGGGGATGGCGGTAAAAGTGATATATACGGGCATGCCCAGCTTAAGCTTGAAAATATCTATCTCGCTGACCTGCAGGTTTACCGCCAGCGTATTCATGTCCACCACACGGGCTACGCAGGAGCCGGAGCCGGCCACGCGCATCCCCTCACGCACTTCGGCGTCGCTGCCGCCCCTCATGCTGACGCAGCGGGTGAGCAGGCCCGAGCGAGGAGCGATTACCGGGACGGGGACGTACTGCGTGGAATCTATCCGCTCGCCGCCTTTGAACATCATTATCTGCTCATTCTTCTCAACGTATTCGCCCTCTTTTTTTATGATCCCCGTTATAAATCCCTTTCCCGGGGGAAAGACCTCCACCGTGTCGCGGGAAACCAGTTCTCCGGACTCCTGCATGTCCAGCTTAAGGTCGCCTTTGCTGACTTCCCGTATAAAATCGGCAAGGTCATTGCGGACCAGCATTTTTTTATAGCGCGTATAGCCGGCAAAACTCAGAGCGCTGACAAGCGCGAGTACGACCATCCACAGTGCAGGTTTAACTATCCTTTTCATCTGTATCTCCTAATACCTATTCCCAGATTTGCTCTCCGAGCAGCACCCTGTAGTTGGCCAGCGCGATATCGAGGTCGCTAACGGCGGAAATCTGGCTGTTGCCGGCGTCCAGCAGCTTTGTCTGCGCGGTATCCAGCTGTATAAAGCCCGCCCCGCCCAATGAATATTCGCTCAGCAGGTTGTCGGTGCTTTCCGTCTGCGCCTTAACCTGGAACTCGAGAAGTTTAATGGATTTCACCTGCAGTTCTATATCCTGCTGCGCCGAGAGCACGCTTGTCTTAAGGGCCCGCTCCGAGTTTTCTATCTCCAGGCGGGCCGATTTAAGCGCGGCTCCGAGGGCTTCCGCCTCCAGATAATTCTGCGCGCCCAGGAAACCGAAAGGCAGGCTGAGAGAGGCGCCAAGGCTGTAGGCGGGGTTCCCGTCCCAGGAGCCCCCCGGGGTTCCGAACAGGCCCAGCGCGGTTTTCCGCCAGGCCGCGTCCACTTTAAAGCGCGGATATTTGGACAGGACCCCGGTGCGGTTGGAAAGCGTGGTTTTTTCCAGAAGTATCCTCTGCTGGCTGAGGCTGAAATTGTTTTTAAGAGCCTTCTCAACGTCCTCTCTGGGCAGCGGCAGTTTCACGTCCGCCGACTGGGTGCTTATCTCCACTTCCTGAGGAACCTCAGGTTCTGCATTGATAAGCTCATTAAAAGCCATCCGGGCTTTAAGCGCGGCGGTCTCGGCCTGCGCCAGGGAGAGTTCGCTCTGCAGCTTGTCCCCCTCGCTCTGGGTGACTTCTATCCGGCTCCTGGTCCCGGACTGAAACTGTTCATTGGTATCCTTGTACTGGCGCTCCCGGGAGGCGAGGTTGATCCTGGCCGTGCCTATGCGCCGCTGCGCGGAATAGAGCACGTAAAACCTGCTGAGGGCCTTGAGGGCCTCGTTCTGCTTAGCGATCAGCAAAGCGAGCCTGGCCGCTTTATAGTCCAGTCTGGCTATCCTTATCCTGCGCGCGGGGCTGGAAGCGGAATCGTACAGGTTCCAGGAGGCGGACAAACTGGAGGAAACTCCGCCGCTTTCAAGGCGGAGCGTCCTGTCCTGGTCATCATAAAGAGTATCTGCCAGGCTGAGAGTAAAAGACGGAAGAGCGGCATCCAGCACCGCCGTTTTATAGGAATTCTCTGCCTGTTTAAAAACCTGCTCCGCCCTGCGAAGGGAATAGGAGGCGTCCAGAACTGTACGGATATATGAGTTCGGGGTAAAAGAAGCCGCGGATACCGCGGCAGCCGACGAAGTCAGCAGGAGAAGCGCCGCACAGAGTTTTATCATAAGCTGTATTCTCACAGTTGCGGGCCGTAACGGTGCGCCAAAGCTCGCTGGAGTATTCAGTATAAACATTATTTTACATTACTTGCGCTGCCGGCGCTGAAACAAACCTTTTGCCGAAAAGAAATTTATTTCTTCAGCCTCCGGCTGCGTTTGGCCGGGCGCGGGCCCGGGTCAAGGGACTCACGGATAGCGGTAAGCAGCAAATTGCACTCCAGGCACTCAACGCCGGCCCTTAAAGTATAATCGAGATAGGTTTCAGCTTCTTTGTACAGCTTGAGTTCAAAGCAGACAAGGCCGAGGTGTTTAGCTGTATCGGCCAGGACTGGCCTGGGCGCAGAGATCAACAAGGCGGCCCTGAGGGACGCATAAGCTTTTGCGAAATCATTGAGCCCCTCGTACGCTGAAGCCTGGGCATTGTAGTAAGGGTGAGTTTTGGCCAGATCAAAGCCGCCCGCAGTCTCAAGCAGGTTAAGCGCCTCCTGGAATTTCTTTTCCTCGACATAGACCTTCGCAAGGGAAATGTAAACCTCGGGCTCTTTGCTCCCGTTCTGCGCGGCCAGCTCGAAATATTTCCTGGCTTCAGCGGAGTTCCCTTTCCCGGAGTTGATCTTCCCTAAGGACTCGTACGCGTAGACTACCCAGGCGGGCGGGCTCTGGGTGGAGTACTTCAGGGCTATAACGTCGTTAAGGTCGGAGGCCGCCCTGTCCCAGTCATTCTCTATGCCCAGCAATTTAGCCCGCCTGACCAGGTAAACTCCCCTGAAGCCGGCAGTATGCGCGCCTATCAAAAAAGAGCAGGCTTCTATTGCCCGGTGCCCCTCGCCCTCAAGGCAGTTTTTCTTCTTAGTGCTCAAAAAATAACTGAAAGCGATAAAGATAGCCCCGGACAGAACAAAAATTATTATTCCCCATTTAATTGATTTCTTCATATTTTCTCAAAGCCTCACGGTCACTGGCCGGCCTTTACGTAAAGGCAGTCGGCTTCCTGGTTGCGGCCCTCCCGGTCGAGAAGCGCCCCCAGTTTTCCGAGCGCCTCTTTATCGCGGGTAAGGTCATACACAAAAACAGAGTACCCCGCCGTAAAAACGGGCCGGCGGGATTTAAGCCAGGAAAAGGTTTCTTTGTCCGGGAAATAAGTCCCCTGGAGATTGGTGGCGGAGACCGCCAGAAGAATTTCCTTCATTCCGCAGACCTGAACCCCTGTCCCCCCGAGGTCCACATTTGAAACGATACCCAAAGGGACATAATCAATACCGTAGCTTTCAGGCCTGGCCACTCCGAAGTAGGAGAAGATCACCGGAGGATTCCCCCTGCTTTTAAGATAATCGGCCAGGCCCTTAACATCCTGCCCCCAATCCAGGTTGGAATCCACCAGGAGCTTGTACCCATTGGCCGGCCCGCCTGCCGGTTCGTTAAAATAGGCCAGATAATAAGGATGCGCGCGCAATACGGAAGCGGCGTTCAGCGCCAGCAGCGCGGCCACCAGCCAGGCCCCTTTTTTAAGCTCGGTCAGGCGGGCCAGAGCCAGGCCGGCGAGCACCGCCAGAAAAGGCATCACCGGCATTATATGCCTGTACCCTATCTGCACCCTGGCGGTCAGGGCGACCGCAAAAAAAACGGCAGGAGGCAGGATAAGCCATAAATAGTCTTTACGGGATCTTTTAAAGCCCAGCCAGGCCCCTCCAAGAGCCGCGAACAGAACCAGCAGAGGGGTCTTTACGGCCAGCGCTGCGGGAAAATACCACCACACGCCTTTGAGCGTATGACGGCCCATAATAAAAGAAGAGCGCCCGGCGTCCAGCCTCCGGAGAGTGGCAAAAAGACCCTCCCAATAAAGCCCGAGATTAAATTTATATACAAGGGCAACGACCAGCAGGCAGGCGGCAAAATAAAGAAGCAGATAGCCAAATAGCTTTAAGGATTTCATCCGGGGCCGAAGCAGATGGTCGGCCAGCCAGAAGGCCGCTACCATGGGCGGGACTATGAACATGCTGAATTTAGAGACCAGGGCCAGGCCCGAGGCCGCCCCCGCCAGCGCGGCCCAGAGCCGCGGGCTGCCGGCACCGGCAGCTTCTTTTTTCCTTGAGCCTTTTCCCCCTGCCTGAATTGCACCGGCAGAGGTGAAAAGCCAGCCGAAGGTAAAAGAACCGAAATAAAAAACAGCGGCGGCCGCGTCGGTGCTGATAAGCGCGTTATTTGAAATAAAGACCGGCATGAAGCTGAAAACAGCCACGCTCAGCGCGGCGGCAGCCGGAGACCCGAGGCGCGAGGCGAACAGCCAGATAAACCAGGCGAACAGGCCTGTCCAGACCAGAAAAGTGAATACCCTTGCGGTGTTGAGCAGGCGCCCCGGAGAAACCCTGTTCTGATACAAGAAAAGGTCGCCGTAATGATAAGGCATGAAATTCGCAAAATAGGGGTGGCTGGTAAAAGTAAGCGGCCTGAGCGCCAGCAGAGGCAGCGCGGAGAGCATTTCGGAAAAAGGCGGGTGATCCATGATATTCATTACGTAACGCCCGGTATGAAGGTAGGAATACCCGCTTGAAAGGTGGACTGTTTCGTCGTAAGTGGCGGCTGAGGAGCCGATAAAGGAGAACCCCGCAAAAAGGTGAAAAACCAGCGCGGAAGCCGCTATAATTACGGGGAGCCTGAATTTTTTACTCATATCGCATTAATATGATACAAAATACCCGCCGCCTATTCAGTGTTGGCGCAACTTATTATTGTGTAGAATATATTCATATGAAAATACTCATTATCGCAGTTCTGGTGCTTTTCGCGGCCGCGGGGGCATATGCCTTTGATTTTGGCGGAATTTTAAGCGGTTGTTCAAAACCCCCCTCTTCAGACAAGGCTGCCGGGAAAGTTCCCTCCCCCCCCGCTCCCACTGCCTCGGGCCAGCTGGAAAAGACCGGGTACAGCCTGAATCTTAAACCTAAAGAAGCTTTTGATTTCATAGCGGCTTACAAGCCGGTAGTGATAGACGTGCGCACTTCCGGGGAGTATGACTCCGGGCATTTGGAAGCGGCAAGCTCCCTGCTGGATTATTACGCCCCTGATTTCAGGGAGCAGCTGTCCAAGCTGGACAGGAACGCCAAATACCTGATCTACTGCCGCAGCGGCAACCGCAGCGGCTCAGCCCTCGGTATAATGAAGGACCTGGGCTTTACCGATATACGCCATATAGAGGGCGGTATAAAAGCCTGGACAGGCGCCGGACTCCCGGTAGTAAAATAACCGGTTGCCTGCGGACGCCGTCAAAATGCCGGGATAAATCCCGGCATTCATTTACCTGTTTAGAGTTCAGCGCTCTGGCGGAAGGAAAGATCAGAGTTTGGCCGCAGCCTCCGGGCGGATCTTCGGGGCCTGGGAACCGGGGGGAGCTATCCGCCCCGGATCAGTGGGAGCTGGAGGCAAAGCCGGCTGCTCCGCAGCCCGGGATGCCTCTTCACGAGCCGCCCGGCCTGGCTCAACTGCCTGGGCAGACCCTTCGTCCCCCCCGGCCTGCGGTTCCCGTGGCTGGTACTTGCTCACAAGTTCGGCATATTGAACTGTTCCGTACAGATCGCCGATATATACCTCATAATCTTTAGGGCGCCAGCAGCTTCCTCCGCAGCGCTCTGAGGGCTTGAGAAGTTCGTCTATCAAAGAAAGCGTTCCGGGAATGTCTCTTTCGCAGAGCCAGCGGTAAACCGCCAGCTTATGCCGGTCAACTCCTCCCGGCCTTAGCTTGCCGGCGCTTTCCAGGTCGGGCAGCGCCTTGGCGCATAAACCCATGCGGATATAGGCCAGCGCGCGCTCCTCCAGGGTCACATAGTCATCCTTATCAAGCTCCAGTATCTTTGAATAATCGAACACTGCGCGGAAGTCCTGACCCTCTTCCTCAGAAACCTTTGCTCTTGCCAATCTAAACTCCCTGTTTCCGGGAGATGTCTTGAGAAGCGCCCTGAGATCCTCCAGGGCGCCGCTGCCGTCCCCCCTGAGCCGCCTGAAATTGGCCCTGCTAAAAAGATTATAAGAGGTTTCAGTATCCATCTTTACCGCCAGGTCGCAATAATACGCAGACCGCTGTATATCGTCCGGCGGAGAGTTCAGCAGGCTGTAAGCCCGGCAGATAGCGCGGTAATGTTCAGGTTTATAAGGCTCCAGGCGTATCAGCCGCTGGTAATCCTCTAAAAGAGCGGCGGTATACGGTTCCGGATCCGCGGCGGACAGCATCAGGTTTATGCGCCATTGGTGCAGCTGCGCAGGTTCTGAAGAGATAGAGATAGCTCCAGCCAGGGCTTCAAGAGCAGCCGCCCTGTCGGAAGGTCCGGCTCCGGCAGCCGTAGAGGAATAGATTTCCGCGAGGGCAAGACGGCAATTAAGACAATCGGGACTGTTCCCAAGCAGGGTTTTAAGCTCCTCGGCACTGCAATAAGCCGGTATCCCGGAATAAGCCATAGCCGCGAAGGAGCTCTTTATGCCCAGGCATTTTTCCCCCGGCTTTACGGGAGCGGGGGCCTGGGGCGGAATTCCGGGAGCGAACTCCCCGGTCCGGCTGTCCAGACGGCCGCTCTTCCCGTCCAGAGAAGCCGAGAGGCCAGGCGCGCAACCGGAGCCGGCTACAGAGTCATAAACAGCCTGAGCCACTATAGCGCCGCTGGAGCCGATGAGCCCGTACTTCCGCCCCCTGCTCACGCTGTACAGGCCGCAGCCAAGCGGCGCTGCGTACTCAAAATCAGTTCTCAGGGCGGTACCCCCGGAATAATCAATAAAGACCTGGCGCCCGTCTTTCCTTACAAAGCAAAACCCGGCCGAGCAGCCGGCGGCGGCTTCGTACCTGGGCGGTATCACCAGAGCCCGCCCCCTGGCAAAGCCGTAGCTTCCCGCGCTGGAAACTATTATCTGCAGCCCGTCCCCGGCATCGCCGATACTGCTATAAACCACCCTTCCCTCCCTGTCTATCCACCTCTTCTCCGGAACCGCCAAAGCTGCGTCCCCCGCGGCGGCCGGGACCGGCAGGGAGACTATAGCAAGGCCGCCGGCAAATGACCCGGCGTCCGAGTAGTCCGGCGGCAACATAAGCTGGCCTCGGGAATCCACAAAAGCCCAGCTGGAATTAAGCCTGACGGCCGCGAGGCCTTCCGAAAAATCCCTTACCTCGTGGAAAACATTTTTAACAGCCTGCTTTCCGTTCCTTCCGATAAAACCCCATCTGTTGTTCTTACGGAAGGCGGCCAGCCCTCCGGAAAAAGCCCTTACGGCTTCGTATTCCGGTCTTATTACAAATTTCCCCGACTTATTGATAAAGCCCCAGCTCTCTTTCCTGGCTGGAGCCAGTTTCTCGCTGAAAATACCGGCGCCGGCAAACATCGCCGGAATAACTTCCCTGCCCCCGGCGTCAGAATATCCCAGTTTACCATTGCTGACAAAAACCGCCAATCCTCCCGACAGGACCCCCAGAACCGGGGAGGAAGCGCGCTGGATTTCAAGCCCTGACTCATCAAGCAAAGCCCATTCCCCGTTGAACAATCCGACTTCCGCGAAGCCCCCGGAAAAGGAAGCTGCCGAGGCGTAGACCGGGGGAATAACCGTCAGTCCGGCCTCATCTCTGTACCCCCATTTGCCTTCGGACTCGAAAGGCTCCCTGCCGGCCGCCTGCGCGGGGCAGCGGAAAACAACAGCGACGGCCGCAGCCAGGGCGGCAGTCAGGGTCATAAGCACAAAGGAGCGAAAATTTAATTCGCCGGTAAGGTTATTTTTTTCTGCGTCACTTTCTCCCCCAAAACAAAATATATAAAACATCCGCCGGTCCGGTGCGCGGCATACGGTGCGCTAAAAAACCCCGGGAACGTCCCCTGCCTGACGACTATATTATACAGCGGCCGCCGCGGGAACATATTGCCAAATCATTAACGGACCGCGCTCCCGGGCAATCCCGGCTTATTCCCGAACGGTAAGAAAAGAGCCCGCTTCCGGAGCGGGCTCTTTTCTTAACAGGGAACGCTCCGAATTAACGCCGCTGTTTTATGGCCTTAAGCACCCTGTCAGGGGTGAACGGCGCGTCGAACAGCCATACGCCGCAGGCGTCATAGATCGCGTTAGCCACGGCCGGCAGCGGGCCGTTTATACCTATCTCGGAAACCGACTTGGCGCCGAACGGGCCGGCCGGTTCCCAGGTAGGTATTATAAAGGTGCGGAGCCGGGGCGTATCGGCCGCCGAGAGTATCTTGTAGCGGCGGAACGAGGCGTTCAGCGGGGTCCCGTTGGAAGAGAACTCCATCTCCTCCGACAAAGTATGGCTTATGCCGTTGAGAACGGCGCCGTCGTTCTGGCCCTCGGCGAGAACCGGGTTTATAGCGGTACCGCAGTCAACGCAGCTCACATAATCGAGGATCTTCACCACTCCGGTCTCGGTGTCCACTTCGACGTCGGCGAAGTTAGCCTGGAAGGGCGGAGGAGAAGATTGGGCGAAATGCGAAGCCGAGGCGGTTATCTGGTGCTGGTTATAATAGTACAGCGAAGTGTTGGCGACCTCGGAGAGAGGGCAGGAGGCGCCGCTCTTTGAAACCACTTTGCCGCACTCCAGGCGCAGGTCCTCTTTTTTCTCGTCGAGGATCCTGGCCCCTACTTCTATTATCATGTCGCGCACTTTCTCGGCGGCCTTCTTTACGGCGCCGCCGGAGATAAAGGTGGTGGAGGAGGCGTAAGCCCCGACGTCGAAAGGGGTGATGTCCGTGTCCGAGGAGGTCACTATGATATCGTCCGCTTTTATCCCCAGGACCTCTGCCGCGATCTGCGCCAGGACGGTATCGGAACCGGTGCCCAGGTCGGCCGCTCCCGCCAGGAGGTTGAACGAGCCGTCCTCGTTCATCTTTATCGTGGCTGAGGCCATATCCACTTCGGGGATGCCGGAGCCCTGCATCATGCAGGCGGCTCCCAGTCCGCGGCGTATAGGCCCGGTCTGTTTCGCATATTCAGCTTTCTTCTCGGTCCATTTGATCTCGTCGACGCCTTTCTCGATGGCCTCGAAAAGACCGGTAGAGGTTATAACCTGCTCAACGCCTTCGCGGCCCTCGCCCATGGCCTTGAACACCGGCGAACCCTCTCCGAGCTTGATGTAATTCATCTTCCTGAATTCCACCGGGTCCATGCCTATCTTTGCGGCCATCATATCCATCAGGCACTCCCAGGCGAAAAACCCCTGCGTGGCGCCGTAACCGCGGTAAGCCCCGGCCACCGGCATATTGGTATATACGCTTTTCCCGACAAAGCGGATATTGTTCTTGATGCGGTACATCGGGAGGGTGTGGGAACCTGCACACATCATCACGGTCAGGGCATGGGAGCCGTAAGCCCCGGTATTGAGCGTGATCTCCATCGCGGCGTCGGTGATGGTCCCGTCCTTCTTGACCCCGGCCTTCATACGGACGCGGGAAGGGTGGCGGGTGCGGGAGGAGATAAATGTCTCTTTGCGGGTATACTCAAGCTTTACCGGGCGGCCGGTCTTCAGCGCGAGCGCCGCCGTTATATCCTCGAGCAGGACTTCCTGCTTGGAACCGAACCCGCCGCCGATGCGGGGCTTGACCACGCGGATCTTTTTAACGGGGATCTTCAGGGCCTGCGCCACTATGCGGCGCACATGGAAAGGAACCTGGGTGGAGGTGCGCAGGACCAGGCGGCCGGCATTGTCGAAATGGGCTATTGTGACATGCGGCTCCAGCGCGCAATGCTGCAGGTACGGGATGCTCCAGGTGTGCTCAAAAACAAAATCGGCTTCTTTGAACCATTCTCCGTTCTTCACCTGGAATTCGAACTTGGCGGCTATATTGTGTTTTGCGTCGGGGATGTTCTTAGAATCTTCCTCGTCGTGAATTACGGGGGCCCCTTCTTTCATAGCTTCAGCAGTATCCAACACCGCGGGCAGGATCTCGTAATCCACCTTTATTCGGGAAAGCGCCTCCTGCGCGGCCTCGGGCGTCTCCGCCGCCACGGCGGCCACCCGGTCGCCGACGAAGCGGACCTTGTTGTCCAAGGTGTAAGTGTCATAGGGCGAAGGCTCGGGATAGCCCTGGCCCGCGGTAGTATGCGGAACCCGGGGCAGGTCCTTATAGGTAAGCACGGCTTTAACCCCGGGAACCTTCAGCGCCGCGGAAACGTCAATTTTCTTAATGCGGGCATGGGCGTGGGGACTCCAGAGTATCTTGGCGGTCAGGAGACCCTTGAATTCCACGTCGTCGGTAAAGGCCGGTTCGCCGCAGGCGAGGCCCATGGAATCCATCTTTACCACCGGTTTGTTAACTACCTTAAGGTCTTTAGCGTCCATTTTTTCTCCGTAGTTAAATTTTAAGGTTTTCTCTTTTTCCTGCCGGCTATTGTCTTCGCCGCGTTCTTAACGGCCTCTACCTGCTTTACATAGCCGGTGCAGCGGCACAGGTTGCCGTCGAGGGCCTTGCGTATTTGGGCCTCGGAGGGGTCAGGAGTCCTGTCCAGCAGATGCTTTGAGGAAAGTATCATCCCGGGGATGCAGAAGCCGCACTGCACGGCGCCGGCCTCGACGAAGGCCTCCTGCAGCGGGTGGGGAGCGTGAACCGTACCAAGCCCCTCTATGGTAGTTATCTCCCCGCAGTGGGCGGTAACCGCCGGGGTAAGACAGCCCAGCACCGGTTTTCCGTTAAGGATGACCGCGCAGGAGCCGCAGTCCCCTGTATCGCAGCCTTTCTTAGTCCCCTTCCAGCCGTGCCGCCGCAAAGCGTCCAGGAGGAATTCCCCGTTCTTTACGGAAAGCTCTTTTTTCTCGCCGTTCACTGTCAGGGTTATTTCAAAAAAATTCTTTCTGGTCTCTATTATTCCGTTTTTCATATTTACCTCGGGCTCAGATGGAATTAAGGAAGCGCTTGAACAGGCTTGAGGCGGCGGACGAGCGGTATTCCCCCGCCTTGGCGGCTTCCAGCTCCGCGGCGAAAACGGCGGCAGCCGCGGGGGCTTCGTCCCCGGCCAGCATCGCCCTCTCGGTTTCAGGGGCCCTGAAAGGCCTGGGAGAAAGAGCGCCCACGGATACGCGGGCCTGGGTGACGGATTTTCCTTTCTTTTCAGCGGAAAAGAAAAGGGTTATATAGGATTCCCAGCTGGAATCGGTCTTCGCGAGCTTTATAAATTCGCATTTCCATTTCCTGGTCTTCGCGGGAATGATTATTTCCATTATCAGGCTGTCCAGCCCGGGCCGCAGCCCCAGGCCGGAAGTATAAAGGTCCTGGAAATCTATAAGCTTCGCGCCCTTTTTTGTCTGCAGCCTCACCCTCGCGTCCAGGCCCAGCAGGACCACGGGGAAGATATTGAAGGAATGGGGGCGGGCGATATTTCCGCCTATGGTGGCCATATTGCGGATAAGCTGGCTTGAGCATTTGGCCGCCGCCGCAGCGATCACCCCGCCGGCCCAGGAACGGCAGAGCTTTGAGCGGTCTATTTCGTCGAAAGTGGCGCCGGAGCCTATCACCAGGTTTCCTGCCTGGAGTTTGATGTCCTTTATAGGCAGGTTTTTAAGATCGAGATAAGTCTCGACGGTATCCGGCAGGGTCTTAGCCACCAGGGTTCCGCCGGCAAGGGCCATCGCTTTATATTTTTTATTAAGCAGGACGGCCAGCGCCTCTTTTACGGTGGAGGGATAAGCGTAGTATTTAATATTTTTCACAGTTACTCCTCTGGACTTCTGGACAGAAGATCAGGCGGCCAAAGACTTCAGGGCGCGCTCAAGCAGGACTCCGCACATTTCGCGGCGGTACTCTCCCTCGCTGCGGGCGTCGGTGATAGGGGAGGTTTCGGCTTTTACTATTTCCGAGGCCCCGGCTATGGTCTCCGCTGAAAGTTTTTTATTGACCAGCCAGGCCGAGGTCCGGGCCGCGTGCAGCGGCACAGGGGCTACGGAACCCAGCGCTACCGAAGCTCTTTTTATGGTTCCGCCTTCAATTTCAGCAGATACGGCCACCGCCGCTTTTGAAATGCCGAAATAAGCACGGGGCCCTAGTTTCAGGTACGCTCCGGCGTGCCGCCGCTTTGGGATCTCAAAGCCTAATATCAGCTCGTCTTTCTTAAGCGCAGTTTTTTTAGGGCCTAGAAAAAGGTCTTTAAGGAGCAGGCGCCGCTTTTTCCCTTTCAGCGCGAGCAGGGCATAAGCCCCCTCCGCTACCAGGGCACAGACGCCGTCGGCGCAGGGGCTGCCGTTGGCGGCATTGCCGCCCAGGGTGGCCATATTGCGCAGGCTGGGGCTGGCGAAGTGCGGGATAGCGGCAGCAAGGGCCGGACACCAGCGCGCGGCGGCCGCGGATCTTTCAATAGCGGAGATTTTGACCCCGGAACCGATAAACAGCGAACCCGCGGTTTCTTTTATAAGGGCAAGCCCGGGAATATCGCTTATGTCTATCCAGCATTCCGAGCTCTCTGCGCCGCAGTTATCGGCAGTGACGATATCCGTCCCGCCGGCCAGATAACGGCGGCCTGCCGGCAGGGAGGGCAGGATTTTCCAGAGCTCTTTTAGCGTTGAGGGTTTTACAATAAAATCAGGCATCAGATTAAAGCACTGCGCGGGATCCAGGAATTAGCCGCGAGGAAGAAGCATGGGAGCAATTTAATTATACTGTTACACCTTGCGCCTGCGCGCGTTTTGCGGCCAAGCCTACAGCAGCTTCTTCGCTTTCTCTACCGCGGATAAAACTTTTTCATAACCGGTGCAGCGGCAGAGGTTGCCGGTAAGTTCCAGCTTTATCTCGCCGAGCGTAGCCCGGGGATTGCGCCGGAGCAGCGCCTCAGAAGCCACTATCAGGCCCGGGGTGCAGAAGCCGCACTGCACGGCGCCTTCGGCCATAAATGTTTTTTGCAGCGGATGCAGCCCGCCGTCCCGGCCTTTTATCCCTTCGATGGTGACCAGTTCCTTGCCCTGGAGCTGCAGAGCCGTCATCAGGCAGGCGTTGACGGCTTTTCCGTCCACCAGTACCAGGCAGGCTCCGCATTCTCCCTCGCCGCAGCCTTCCTTGGTTCCCTTCAGTCCAAGGTCTTCGCGTATGAACTCAAGCAAAGAGCGGGAGGATTCTATCTCCCGCTCCGTTTCCTGCCCGTTCACAAGGCAGGAAAGCCTGAAAGAAAAATGAGGGTTTTTATCTTTCATCATCTTCAATAGCTTTAGAAGTTGAACCCCATGCCTATCATGAATTTGGCGCCCTGGATGGTTATAGTATCGGACTCCCCGCTCACGCCGCCGCGGTCGAAACCGATCCTGTTCATCTCGTAACGCAGTTCCGCTACGATCTGGGTCTTATCCGCTATCCTTACGCGCATACCGAAAGGGATCCTGAGCATAAAGCCCAGACCCATGTCTTCAGTAGGACGCTTAAAAGTGCCATTGGTAAAACCTTTCACATACGGCAGGGTAATAGAGTTTAGAGACATACCCAGCCCTATGCCGAAATAAGGGTCAACCTTCGCGCCGGCATGCCTGATAAGCAAGTCTCCGCTGATACCAAAGGTTTTAACCGTAGCGTAATCGTTCCTGGAGAAGGAAAAGTTTCCCGGAGCCCCGCCGTTAAGGGACCAGGTGGTATCCTGGGCGGCGATATTGCGCCTTTCAAAAGAAAGTTCAACGTCTCCGCCTGCAATTCCTTTGCCGAAACCGCCGACTCGCATTGCTATAGGGCCGGCGCCTTCCGTTTTAAGTTTTTCCCAGGAGACGGAATTATAATCACGGGGGGTTCCGGACTTTGCTATGCCGAGATCATTGGTAAAAGTAGTGTCCAGTGTTATATTGCTGTTTGAATTGGTGAATTCCAAATCCATAGTAGGGGAGCCGAAACCATAGAAGATGTCGAAGAAACCGTATTCATGTTCGCCGCGAACGCGAGCCTGGCGCACCGGCTGGGCAGCGGGCTGCGCATAAGCGGGCTGCGCATAAGCCGGCTGCGCATAAGCCGGCTGCTGCGAGGCGGTGGCTGCGTCGCCAATCCAGTTTTTCTCCAGGGTTACCTGTGAAGCGCCTATGGCCTGTGCCGTTTCAGTCTTGATCAGGCGGGCATTAACTTCTATTTTACCGCCCTGCATCTCCACCAGAGTCCCGGTCACGATAGCTTCCACTCCCAGGACCTTGCCCAGCTTCTGCGCGCTGGAAGCGTCTATGGTTCCGGAGGACTGGAGCTTAAGTTCGGCCATCACTTTATCCAGCACAGAGCGTTCGATTATCTCGAACTTGTGCATATTGATCATTTTTATAGTGAGGCGCTCGGAAATTATCGAGCCGTCCTTGACGGCGGCCCGGCCGTCGGCGTAGGAGAAAGGGATGATGGCTATTTTCTTTCCGGTGATAGAAACCCCGGCGTCCGATATCTCCTTGGCCAGCTGGTCGTACTTATCCTCGGCGTAAACTCCGGCAGACAGCGTGAACAGCATTAAGCCCGTAAATAATACTTTAATTATGTTTTTCATTTTCCCTCTCTCCCCTTAATTCTACTTTAATTCTCTCCAGATCTTCTCGGGAAGCAGCGGCACGGACTTAACCCGGGCGCCGCAGGCGTCCTTTATTGCATTGGCGACCGCGGGAGCCACCCCTATCAAAGGAACCTCACCCATGCCTTTCGCCTTATAAGGGCCGCCGGCGTAGGGTTTCTCTAGGAAAGTTATATCATATTCTGGTTTATCTGCGGTAGTGGCCATTACATAGTCCGTAAAGTTGGGATTTACCATTATCCCGTTCTTATAAACGAGGTTCTCGTACATAGCCCAGCTCATGCCCTGCAGAATCCCCCCCTGGGCCTGCCCCAAGGCCAGCTTAGGGTTGACTATTTTTCCAACATCATAGGCGGCCCAGATCTTTTTGACCCTGGCCACCCCTGTCTTCAGGTCCACCTCAACCTCGGCCGCATCGGCAGAATATGAATAGATCACATAGGCGTCGCCCTGGCCGTCCTCCAGCTTGAAGGTGGTACGCGGGGCGGCGTACCAGCCCTGCTCGCTCATTTTGAGGCGCCGGAACCAGCATTCAGCCACTACTTTTTTAAAAACCACGGATTTACCGCCCATGGAGAACAGGCCGCCGGCCGCAGTCATTTTATTGGAGGCGTCCGCGCCCATGGCTACCAGCAGGTCGAAAGCGGTCTTAAAAATGCGCCCGCGTATAGGGGCGGCGGCTTCAATAATAGCGTTGCCGCTCATCAGCGTAGTGCGGCTGGCCACGGTGGGCCCGGAATCCGGGACTTTGGAGGAATCAACTTCCTCCACCCTTACGCTTTCATAAGGAGCGTTCAAAGTCTCGGCGGCTATCTGCGCAAGCACCGTCAGCGCCCCCTGCCCCATTTCGGTGTTGCCTACGTTCACTCCCACGGAGGAATCTTTATAAATATTGACAAGCGCCCCGGCCCGGTCCAGGTAGCGCCCTTTAGCGCCCAGTCCGACGCCGTAGTATGTCGCTGAAAAACCTATCCCGGTAACGACATCCCCCTGATTCCCGGTCCCCGATTTCCGATTCCTGACTTTTTTATCCCACCCTGACCTTTTCCGTACTGTTTGCACGATTTCTTTCAACCCGCAGGAGGAATTCAGGCGCTGGCCCGTAATCGTTTTATCCCCCGGTTCCAGCAGGTTCTTAAGACGGAGCTCTACCGGGTCCATCCCCATTTTACCCGCCAGTTCGTCTATAAGCGACTCCTGCGCAAAGCAGATCTGCGGCTGGCCAAAACCGCGGAAGGCCCCGCAGGGAACTTTATTGGTAGCCGCCGCATAGGTCTTTATGTCCACATTGGCTATCTTGTAAGGCCCGGCCGCATGCACGGTCCCGCGCCACAGAACAATCGGGGAAAGCGTGGAATAAGCCCCGCCGTCCAGAACGTATTTTACGCGGCAGGCGGTTATCCTGCCTGTTTTATCCGCGGCGTAGGCCACGCGGGCCCAGCCGGGATGGCGCTTTGACATGCTCTGGAAATCCTCTTTGCGGCCGTAAACAAGTTTTACCGGGCGGCCGGTTTTAGCGGCGCAGAGAGCCGCATGTGCGGCTACGAGGGCCGGCACGTCTTCCTTTCCTCCGAAGCCGCCGCCGGTTACGGTCTGCAGTATCTTGACCTTGTTATACGGGATGCCGAGCGCGGCCGCTACGGCGTCCAGAACATAGAAAGGGCATTGCGTAGTGCTGTGCAGCGTCATCCCTCCCCCGGCCTCAGGGAGAGCTATCGCCCCCTGGGTTTCCAAATAGGCGTGCACCTGGTAGTTGGTGGAGAACTCCCCCGCTACGGTGTAAGCCGCTTTTTTGAAAGCCGCGTCAACAGAACCTTTTTTAATGACGAAGCTGGAGAGAACATTATCGGCGCCGTAAATCTTTACAGCGTCTTTTTCAAGGGCTTTGAGCGGGTCCGCCACAAAAGGAAGTTCTTTGTACTTTATCTCCACCAGGGCGGCCGCTTTTTTTGCGGCACGGGCGGTTTTAGCCACTACCAGCGCCACTGTTTCCCCGGCGAAGCGGGCCTCTTTTTCCGGCAGGAAAGGATAATCCTGCATTACTACCGGCCACTTGTTCACGCCCTTTATGTCTTTGTATGTGACTAAAGTTACATAGCCGGACACGCGCCGGGCTTTCATATCGGAGACGGAGAGGATCTTTATGCGTGGCCTGGGGGAGCGGACCGCGGCTGCGTGGAGCATTCCGGAAAATTCCCGGTCGCCGGCGTACTGCGCCGCGCCGGTAACCTTTATCCTCGCGTCCTTCCTGGGCAGGGATTTGCCGACATAAAAAAGTTTTTCCATAGCCTCTTCCCGCTCAGGACTTTTTAAGATAATTCATATGCGCGCCGTCGCGCTTGTAGTGCAGCTTCATTATCTCGGCCAGCACGGAAACGGCTATTTCCCCGGGTGTCTTGCCGCCCAGGTTAAGACCTACGGGAGCATGCACCCTTTTATCCTTCAGGGGATAGATCTTTTTTTTACCCAGGAGGCGGAAGATCTCGCCTACCTTTTCTTTGCTGCCTATCATCCCGATATAGGCCGCCGGGGTTTTCAGCACGGCTTCGAGGCATTCCCGGTCCAGAGCGTGGCCGCGGGTCAGGATCACGGCGTAAGTGTCCTTGTCCGGCGCAGCGATTTTCACGGCCTTATCCGGCGGCTCATTGATCACCGCGCGCGCGCCCGGGAAGCGCTCCGCGTTCGCGAATTCCTTCCGGTCGTCCGCAACCGCGTAAGGGTAACCCGCCAGGCCGCAGGCCTCGGCTATCTTAACTCCTACGTGGCCTCCGCCAAGGATCAAAACCTTCAGGGCGTCTTTGTAGACGTCTATGTAGACTTCCATCTTTCCCATGCAGATCATGCCAGTATTCCCTCCGGGCTTCAGGTCGAAAACGAATTTTCCGCCCTCGCCTTTCTTAAGGCAGGCGACGGCCTGCTTTATAGTTATAGCCTCTATTGAGCCTCCGCCTATCGTGCCCGCTATGGAGCCGTCGGAGTAAACGATCATTTTGGCGCCGGCTTCCCTGGGAGTAGAGCCGCCCACGGCGATAACTGTCACCAAGGCCGCGCTGCGGCCGGAGTCGAGCGCGTCCGAAAGCAGTTTAATGATGCTTTTAGATTCTTTCATGTAAATAATTCTACCAAATTGGTTCAGGCCACTTTGTAAATTTCTACTGCTTCTCTCTTTCCCTTCAGCGCGGCATTGCCGAGGGACTCAAAAACAACTCTCCCCCCAAGCGAAGCCCGCGCTCTTTCAACTGCGGGACCGCTGACCAGGATGTCCGTTTTAAAGTCCTTGGTCCTGGACTCAAGCCTGGCCGCGATATTTACCGTATCCCCGATAAATGTATATTCAAGCCTGAAAGCCGTGCCGATATTTCCGCCCACAAGCTTGCCGGCATGTATGCCTATGCCGAAATCAACTATGCCGGGAGACTTTTTAAAAGCGTTAAACTCGGCCAGGGCTTTGCGCATCCCCAGCGCCGCGCGCACCGCATCCGCCGCGTAGTCTTCCGAACCCAGCAGCGGGGTATAGATAGCCATAACGGCGTCGCCCATGAATTTATTTATCACCCCTTTATTGGCGGTTATAGGCGGGGTTATGTAATGAAAATAGCTGTTGAGGAAATCAACCAGTTCCGAGGCCGCGAGCTTTTCGCTGAGCGGCGTGAAGTTCCTGATATCGCAGAACATTACGGCCGCTTCCATGTCCTCGCCGCCGAGGTTGACCTTCTTGTTCTTTATCAGCTCCCGGGCTATTTCTATGGAAAGATATTTGCCGAAGGTGTCCTGCAGCTCTTCGCGCTCTTTAAGACCGTCCACCATCTCGTTAAAACCGGCCTTAAGATTAGCTATCTCGTCGGAAAAATAAATGCGTGTTTTCACGTATTCCCCTCCGGCTACGCGCTTCATCTTGGTGATAAGCCCGTCCAGGGGAACCTGTATGCCGCTATAGATGCTGGAAATACCGTTGAGCAGGAGCGCTGCCGAAATAAACAGCATCATAACGAGTTCACTTGAAAAAGAGTCCCAGGGAACGCGGTTTACAAAAGCTGTATAAATAAGCAGGAAAGGCAAAATAGCGAAGCCTGCTATCAAAGTCGATATTCTCAGGTAGATAGGCAGCGAAAAGCCCGGCCTGAGCGTGGAGAGTTCTGCCGGGGAATAAAGCGCCTCCATCAGGTACTTCTGCTTGGACAAGTGAGCGTCTATATAGACTACGACCAGGGCCGCCTGTGCCATGAAAGCAACCGCGGCGGCGGCGAATTCCGCCGGCTGTATTTTGCCGGGGAGCAGGGCGGAGATGACCAGGTTCAGCCCCTGCACTATTACTATCATCAGAAAAGCGTCCCTGTAAATATTGCCCAGCCGCAGCCGTATTTTATTTTTCAGTTTTTCATCGGGATTTTTGATATACAAATGCGCCGGCCGGCCCCAGAGATAAACGAGCAGGGTCATTATGCCGAAAGCGAAACCGAAATCCGCCCCGAAAGCCTCCGTGCCGGCATTTATCCTCACCAGTGAGCCGTTCCCTCCGGGATGACCGGTCAGGGCCGCCATGGCCATCCTGAAAAAAACGGAGTTAACTACAGCCAGGATAAGCGGGACGGATAATATCCTGAAGAACTCGTCCATCTTTTTCTTCTCAGCAGCCTTATCGGTGGCCTTGGTCATTTTTATCTCCTGATTCTTTTACATCGCTTGTCCGCAGTTGTTCATATTGCTCCGGAGTGTCGAAATCCCGGATTATTTCAGTATCCTTCACTTCCAGGTCAAAGATCTTTACCGAAGGGTGATGCGTTACCCAGTGCAGACCCTTCTCCGGCGGACCCTCGAAGCAAAGCTGCTTATGCGCCGCAGGGATAAGGATAGGATGCCCGCGCTTCAGGCGGGAATCAGAAGCGCGGAAGGCGCGAGGGATCACTATGGAATCTTTATTTGAAAGCCAGGAGTCTATGACTTTTTCATAGGTATCCGGATCTATCGTGGGCTGGTCAGCCAGGCAGACCATGAAGCCCTCGGAAAATTCGGAGATATCTTTTAGCCCGGCTCGCAGCGAGGAAAGCTGGCCATGCTCCGGGTTTGCGTTCACGGTAACTTTCTCCCCCGCCGGAACCCAGCCGGCGAGTATTTCATGAGAGGCCCGGCCCAGAACCGCCACCCTGTCCTTCACCCCGGCCCTGCGCAGAGCGTCGCAGACATGCTCTATAAAGGGCTTACCCCTCCATTGGAGCAGGGCTTTAGGCCGCCCCATCCTGGAAGATTCTCCCGCCGCGAGAATAATTGCAGATATCATATTTCAAATCAGTACAAAACGCGCCTGGTTAATCCCCGAAACTTATCCCGAGGTCCCTGGCCGTAGCAATTGTGTCGCAATCCAGCGGGACTATCTTCATCCGGCTGGTCGCTTCTTTAAGCGGCACATAGCGCACTGTAGGCGGGTCCAGCGCCACCATCACCCCGGACTGTCCTTCCTCCAGGGCGCGGACAGCCGCAGCGCCAAAACGCAGCGAGATAAGCCGGTCAAAAGTAGTAGGGCTGCCGCCGCGAAGCAGATGCCCCAGAACTACAGTACGGCATTCTTTGCCGACTAGCGGCTCCAGCTCCTTTGCCAGACGCTCTCCGGCGCCTCCCAGCTTCTCAGCACGGCCGAGCTCCTTGCTGACCACTGAAAGCCCGCCGCCAAGCGGCTTGGCGCCCTCGGCCACTACAACTATCGCATAATGCTTGCCGCGCTTGGGCCTTTCCCTGAGTGCAGCAGCGACTTTATTAATATCGTACGGGATCTCGGGAATCAAAATCGCGTCAGCATTCCCCGAGACTCCGGCATTGAGGGCTATCCAGCCGGCATAACGGCCCATCACTTCAACTACCATCACCCGGCGATGGGCGTCCGCGGTGGAATGCAGGCGGTCAAGGCATTCAGTGGCGAAAGAGACGGCGGTATCAAAACCGAAGGTTACTACAGTCTTGTCCAGGTCATTGTCTATGGTCTTGGGAACCCCTATGGTCGGCAGGCCCTTCTCTGAAAGGATATTGGCGATACCGAGCGAACCGTCCCCGCCCACCGCTACCAGAGCGTCTATCTTATTCTTCCTGAAGCATTCCACCAGCTCGCCGGTACGGTCTTTCTCGTACATCTTCCCGTCCGGGCCCATAGTCGGGTATTTGGCGGGATTTCCTTTATTGGTCGTGCCCAGTATGGTTCCGCCCAGATGGGTTATCCCCCGCACGGCGGCGCGGGTCAGGAGGATAAGCCCCCCTTCCGGATAGTCCTCCGGCTTCATCAGCCCGTTATAGCCGTCCCTTATTCCGAAGCATTCTATACCCCGGTTAAGCGCGGAAACAACCACCGCCCTTATGACGGCGTTAAGCCCCGGCGCGTCCCCGCCGCCGGTATTGATAGCTATCTTTTTAATTTTCCCCATTCCCCCCCCCGGTTTTTAACAGCCGGCTTTCCTGTAAAGCGCGGCCGCGGCTTTATTTGCGCGCTCCGCCAGCTTGAATTCATCCACGTTCACAAGGCGGCCGTTTTTAACCACCACCCTGCCGTTTACAATAGTATATTTTGTCCGGTGCGAAGAACCGCAGAAAAGCAGCGAAGCCAGCGGGTCAGACTTGGAACCGGCGAAATCCAGGCCGCTAACGTCGAAAACAGCTATGTCGGCGGCTTTACCCGGTTCTATGGAGCCGATATCATTGCGGCCAAGCACGGAGGCGCCGCCATGTGTCGCCAGCTTAAAAGCGTCGCGCGCGGGCATGGACTCCACTCCCGCTTTTACGCGCTGCGCCAGCATGGCCTGGCGTATCTCGCCCAGCATGTCGGAAGAATCATTGGAGGCGGAACCATCTACCGCCAGCCCTACAGGGACCCTATGTTTAAGGAACATCCGTATCGGCGCTATGCCGGAACCAAGGCGCAGATTGGAGCAGGGGCAATGGGCGACCCCGGTACGCGTCCGGCCCATTTTTTTGGCCTCGGCCTCATTAATATACACGCAGTGGGCGAACCAGGCATTACCCTCGGTTACCCAGCCTACGGACTCCATATAATCGAGAGGGCGCATCTTGAAAAGTTTTTTACAGAAAGCCTCTTCATCTATGGTTTCGGCCAGGTGGGTATGCATCCGCACCCCCCATTTCTTGGCCATCACGGCGGTAAGCTTCAGGAGTTCCGTGGTGACGGAGAACGGAGAGCAGGGGGCCAGCGCCACGCGGGTCATGGCGAATTTCTGCGCGTCGTGGAATTTATTAACCAGCCGCTCGCAGTCTTTCATTATAAAATCTTCGGTCTGCACTACGCTGTCCGGGGGCAGGCCGCCGTTGGAGCGCCCGCGGGACATTGAGCCGCGCGTGGCATGGAAACGTATCCCCAGCTCCCTGGCCGCTTCTATCTGGGTGTCTATAAAGAAGCCGCTGTCTTTTTTAGGAAAAAGATAAAGATGGTCCGAACTGGCGGTGCAGCCTGTCAGGAGCAGCTCGCCCAGGCCCACCTGCGTGCTGGCGTAAACCGCCTCCGGGTTGATATGCTTCCAGATATCGTAAAGATAGATCAGCCAGTCGAAGAGCTTGGCGTCCTGCACCTTGGGAAGGTTGCGGGTAAGCGTCTGGTAAAGGTGGTGGTGGGTATTTACAAAGCCGGGCAGGACCACGCAGTTCTTGGCGTCAATTACAGAGTCGGCCTTGACCTTGAGGTTTTTGCCCACTCTCTTGATTTCGCGGCCCTCAATATACACGTCCCCGCCCTTTATCTCGCGGCCTTTGCCGTCCATAGTAGCCAGCACCAGAGCGTTCTTAATTAAGAGGGTTTTCATGGTAGATCCTATTTTTGAGGACTAGAGGATCGTAAGACCGGAGGATTAGTTTTTTAAGGTTAGCATACCTTCTGGCCAGTCCTCTAATCCTCCGATCCTCTGATCCTCGCTGTTAATATTATAGTAAAATAAAAAATAGGCCGTGTGCGGAGCGGCACGACATTGCCAGCAGGAAAACCTATGAAAAATAAAATCACCTTTCTGACCGACGCCCAACTTAAGACCGAAGCGCAACGCTGCCTCTACTGCGAGGACAAGCCCTGCAAGACAGCCTGCCCGGCGGACTGCTCTCCCGCTGACTTCATCATGGCCGTCCGCCAGATGGAAAAGTCCGATTTCAAGCGCTCTGCCGCCCTGATAATGGGGCACAATACCTTCGGCGGCGTCTGCGGGGCCGTCTGCCCCGACTGGTTCTGCGTGAAAGCCTGCTCCCGCAAACTCTTCGACAACCCTATCAATATCCCGGCCGTACAGGCCGCCGTAGTGCAGAAAGCAAAAGAAATGGGAGTGATGCCGAAATTTATTAAAGCCAGGCCCAACGGCAGAAAAGTTGCCGTAGTAGGCGCGGGCCCGGCCGGCTTCGCCGCGGCGGGGACGCTGGCTCAGCTGGGCTACAAAGCGGATATTTTTGAAAAAGACAAAAAAGCCGGCGGCGCCTGCAATCTGATCCCCGAAGCGCGCTTCCCCAAAGAAGTCCTGCGCACTGAAATAGAATTTGTAAAAACACTGGGAAATATAACGGTTAAGACAGGTTCCGGGATAAAAGACCCCTCCTCACTGCTGAAAAAATACGACGCGGTAATAGTGACGGCCGGAGTGGAGAAGCAGATAAAGCTGAACATCGAAGGAGAGAAGCTCGGAGTGGAAGGCCTTGAATACCTTCGCAATTTCCGGAAATACGAAGTAAAAGGCAAAAACGTAGCCGTAATAGGCGGGGGCGCGGTGGCCGCCGACTGCGCTATGAAAGCGCTGGAGCTCGGCGCCGCCAAAGCGGAGATCTTCACCCGCAAGAACATAGGCGAGATCCAGCTTCCGGAACAGGAGCTGCGCGACATACTTAAGGCCGGAATCAATATTAACGCCAAAAGCCGGATCACCGCCATACTTAAGGGCGGGAAAGGCATAAAGATAGTCCGCCTGGACGGCAAAGCCAAAGACATTCCCGGCACGGAGCAGGCACGCACAGACCTTTCTTTCGTAATCCTGGCCATTAAGAACATCCCGGTTTTCAGGGACCAGAAACAAAAGGGCGTTTTCCTGGCCGGTGACTGCCGCAACGGGGCGGCCACCGTGGTGGAAGGCGCGGCCTCCGGGAAGAACGCCGCGATGGAAGCTCACGCTTTCATGCAGGGGAAAAAGGCGCCTTCCATCCCCAATAACCTCAAGAGCACGGTGCTCCTGGCCGGCCGCAATATGCTGCCGGTCTCCCTGGAGACGGATTTTTTCGGCCGCAAACTGAGTTCCCCTTTTATAATCTCGGCCTCCCCCCATTCCGACGGCTACGACCAGGTCAGACGCGCTTATGAAGCCGGCTGGCCCGGGGTGGTCATGAAGACGGCCTTCGACGGGCTGGACATACATATCCCTTCGGAGTACATGGTAACCTTCACGGAGAATACCTACGGGAATTCCGACAATGTATCAGGCCACGCTCTGGACCGTGTCTGCAAAGAGGTGGCCCGCCTGGTCAGAGAATACCCGGACAGACTGACCGCCGCCTCCACAGGCGGACCTGTGACCGGCGACGACAAAGCGGACAAGAAAGCCTGGCAGGCCAATACTCTCAAGCTGGAAAAAGCGGGCGCGATGGCGGTAGAATATTCCCTCTCCTGCCCGCAGGGCGGGGACGGGACCAAAGGGGACATAGTCTCCCAGGACCCCGAACTGGCGGCCAAGATAATAGGCTGGGTCATGGAGATCTCCGACCCCGATGTCCCCAAACTCTTCAAACTTACCGGCGCCGTCACGGCCATCTGGCAGGTAGTCAACGCTATAAAGCAGGTTTACGCCAAATACCCCCATAAGAAAGCCGGCATCACCCTGGCAAATTCTTTCCCCGCGCTTTCCTTCCGCAAGCGGCTCTCGGGCAAAGGGCGCTGGGACGAAGGGATGGTAGTAGGCATGAGCGGAGAAGGCGTGGCCCCTATCAGCAACCTCACTATAGCCAAGGCAGTAAACCTGGGCGTTCCGATCTCCGGCAACGGCGGGCCGATGGATTACAAAGCGGCGGCGAATTTCCTGGCGCTGGGAGCGAAATCCGTACAGTTCTGCACGGTAGTCATGAAGTACGGTTTCGGCGTTATAGACGAACTCAACTGGGGCCTCAGCCATATGCTGGAGGAGAAAGGCTTTAAATCCGTAGAGGAATTAACAGGCTGCGCCCTGCCCGGCCCGATAACCAACTTCCCGGACCTCACCCCGGTTAAGAACATACCCCAAGCGGACGCAGAACTCTGCCGCCACTGCGGGAACTGCGAGCGCTGCGGCTACCTGGCGGTAAAGCTGGACGGCAACAAGATCCCCAGGTTCGACGCTTCCAAATGCATAGGGTGCTCGCTCTGCGTAAAAAAATGCTTCTCCGGCGCGCTGAAGATGAGGAAGCGCAAACCGGCCGAACTCAGGGTATGTCCGGAATAACTATGAAAAAGACCATACTGATAAAGAACGGAACTATCGTCACCCTGGGAGACAAGAACAAGGTGCTCTCCGGTCACGCACTGCTTATAGAAGACGGGCTCATAAAGAAGATAGCCCCCCGGAAAAACTTCAAAGGCAAATATACCAAGGTCGTAGACGCTTCGGGAAAAGTAGTAATGCCCGGTTTCATAAACACGCATATGCATTTCTACAGCACCTTCGCCCGGGGCCTGGGCAAGGCGGCCCCTTCCAGAAATTTCGTGGAAATACTCAATAACCTCTGGTGGCGGCTGGACAAAAAACTCACTAACGCGGATTCTTACTACAGCGCAGTTATCCCGCTCGTAGACGCGGTCAGGAAGGGCACGACGACGCTCATAGACCATCATGCCAGCCCGTTCGCCATCACCGGCTCGCTGGCCGCGGTAGAAAAAGCGGCAAGAGAGACCGGCCTGCGCGCCTGCCTCTGCTACGAAGTCTCCGACCGCGACGGCAAGGAAAAGGCCAAGGAAGGACTGGACGAGAATTCCGCTTTTATAACCGCTGCCGCCGCGAAGAAAGACAATATGATAAAGGCCATGTTCGGCCTTCACGCTTCTTTCACTATCTCGGACGAAACCCTGGAGGAAGCGGCCTACCGCGGCCATAAGCTTGGCGCCGGCTTCCACATACACGCCGCGGAATCCCAGGCGGACCAGATAGACTGCGAGGCGCACCACAAGATGCGCGTCGTTGAGCGCCTTCGGGACTTCGGGGTGCTGGGCCGGAAGTCCATAGCCGCGCATTGCGTGCATATCAATGAAGCGGAAACAGACATCCTTAAAGAGACGGATACGGCCGTAGTGCATAACCCGCAGTCGAACGCGAATAACGCCGTAGGCATCGCCGACCTTACGGCCCTGACGGCTAAAGGCGTGCTGGTGGGCCTCGGAACCGACGCGATGACGGTAAACATGCTGGAAGAAGTGCGAGCGGCCCTCTGGATGCAGCATTTAAAGCGCGATCCGTCCCAGGGCTTTATGGAAGCGGCGCAGACGCTCTTGGTAAATAACGCCAAAATAGCCAACCGCTTCTTCAAAGGACTCGGAGAGCTGAAAGAAGGCTTTGCCGCCGACCTGGCGATTTTGGATTATCGCCCCCCTACGCCCATGGACGCCGCTAATTTCTACGGCCACCTGATCTTCGGCATCAGCCAGAGCGCCGTGGATACCACCATAGCCGCCGGCCGGATCCTGATGGAAGGCAAGAAGCTGGAACTGAATATAGATGAGGAAGAAGTCTGCCGCAAATCAGCCGAGCTCGCAAAAAAGCTCTGGAGCCGGTTCTAAACCCGGGGCCTGCTAACCCGCAAAAAGCCCGCGTCCGGAACGCGGGCTT
>MNUR01000111.1:51537-84369 GCA_001871115.1 Elusimicrobia bacterium CG1_02_56_21
GTTATAAATCCGCTTCGGGCTCTCCCGGTTTTGCCGGCTTTATTCGTCCCGGACCATCCAGATCCCTGAAAAAAGATAGCCCGCCGCGGATAAAACTATCAATAAAACAAGTAATCCCTGCCACATAATATTTTACCCTCACAATGATGTTTACGCGTATATTATAACGGCCTCGCCGCAGAATAACCACTCAATTTGTTTTCAAGTTCCCTGCGGTAAAATATTGATGGAAGCCGGCCGGCTACGGCCTCTCCCCCCTGTTCTTCCCCCCTTCCCCCTTGACAAAATCGGTTCCTCCTGCTATATTATCACTGTACTATCACAGTGGTACAGTTATGATAACCTTAAACCAAACCTCACAAATACCGATCTACGACCAGATCAAACTCGGGCTCAAAGGCCTAGTCAAGAAAGCCTTGCTGAAACCCGGGGATATTGCCCCTTCTATAAGGAAGATGGCGACCGACCTGAAAGTAAACCCGAATACTGTAGCCCGGGCCTACCGTGAACTTACAGCCGAAGGCTTTTTTGAAGCCAGCCGCGGCCAGGAGAACATAATCTCCCCCCGCGCTTCCAAACTGGCGGAAGCTGCGGCGAAAAATATAGCGCAAGGCCTTGAAACGGCGATAAAGAGCGCGTTCGAGAACGGCTTCACCTGGGACGAAATAGAAACGATCATATCTTCGATAAGGAGGAAATTAATATGAACAGGGATTTTCTTTCAGTAAACAGCCTTTACAAAAGCTTCGGGCGCACCGTAGTGCTGAGCGGCTTGGACCTGCGCGCGGCGCGCGGAGAGGTAATAGGGATACTGGGCCGCAACGGGGCAGGGAAGACCACCCTTTTAAGACTTATACTCGGCCTCCTGCAGGCTGACTCCGGAACCATAGCCCTGGACGGAAAAGTTCCGGACGCCGGCGGCGCTATCCGGCGCCACATAGGCTATGTGCCGGAGAAACCCGCTTTCCATTCGCAGATGACGGCTGAAGACGTATTTCGCTTCAGGTCCGCCTTCTACGGCAACTGGGACATGGAGAAGGCTTTGTCTACCGCCAAAAGACTGGAACTTCCTCTGGATAAAAAGTCCGGGGTCTTCAGCAAGGGGAATCTGGCCAAGCTGGCCTGGTGCTGCGCAATAGCGCACGACCCGCAGCTGCTGCTGCTTGACGAGCCTACCTCCGGCCTGGATTACCTTATCAAAGACAAAATACTCGACGGGCTGATAGGGGAACTGGTAACGGCAAAGAAAACGGTTATCATCGCCAGCCATGTAATGGAGGATTCTTTTAACCTTATAGACCGCCTGGCTGTCCTCTCCGCAGGCAAAATAAAGGAAATACACGAGGCTGAAACGCTGAAGGCCGGGGCTTTTCTTGTGACGGCAAGGCTTAAAGAAAGCGCCGCAATGCCCGACCCCGCCGCAATTCTGTCCTCGGAGGGGCGCATTGTCTCTATAGGCGTGATCGGAAGGGAGAATCTCGGGAAGGTCCTGGCCGAGAGTTGTTTTGAAAGTGCGGAGCACAGGCCTATGACTCCGGCCGAAATTTTCAGGGCCCTGCTGTGTAGAACAAAGGAGGAGTTATGAACCGCATTTTTATACTGTACTTCAAGAAGAACCTTCCGGGAGTAGCGACAGGCCTGGCAGTGGCGCTATTGTCCATCCCCCTCCTTTCCCGGTTCAGCCTGTTCGCGGACCCGGATATCCTGCTCTTCTTCTGGGTCAGCATAGCGCTCCCGGCGGCGGCTGTGGTGCTGGGAGGAATGACCGGAGCCGAAGCCGCCTCTGAAACTGCGAAAGACGCCGAAGCAGTGCTGCCTGTATCGGGCTTTGCCCGGCTGGCCGGGGCCGGGCTGGCCGCTATTGCGGCAATAGCTGTCATAGCCGCCGTGCTGCTGGCGGTCTCCGGGCATCTTAAGCATGGTACGGCCTATATCCAGGGAGGGTTGAACTTCGGCAGCGCGGCCTACCTGCTGGGGCTGCTTGAGGCCTGCGCGTTTTCCTTCGTGTTCGGAAAACTCTCGCGCAGCATGATAGCGGGAGCGGCGGCGGGAGGAGGACTGGCAGTGCTGACCACCACAGGCATACTTGCCTCGGTGGCGGTCGACTCGCTGCTGCTGGGTGACGGGCGGGCGGCCTATTTCAAGATACTTATGCTCGGGGTTCCGGGCTTTTGCGCCATCCTCTCGCTTAAATACCTGTCGGAGATTTCCGAACGCAAAACCAAAGCCGGTTTAAGGAACCTCGGGCCGGCTATACTTCTGCTCACCATAGGGCTTATAGCTTCCGGCGGCCTGCTGGCCGTCTCAAAGGCCAGAGCGCATAAACTCCTGATCCCGGCCCGGCAGGGAGACCTGGCCTACCTGAACTTCATTTACGCTAAGAACACGCGCGATTGCAGCTATAAGCTGTATGAGAACCCTGTAAAAGGAGAGTTCTCGGTAGTAGGCCCCGAAGGCCGCGCGCGGGTAGTGAAGCCCGGGAAAACAAAAAGTTATACCGAGTTCTTCAAGGACCCGGTGCATTACGCGACGGAAGCCAGCCTTGTCAGGGGAGACGGCTCCGTCTGGCTGGTTACAAGGGAGAAAGAATACAAACTGTATTACGCCCGGCCCGGCGGCCCTCTGGAATTCCAGGCCGATCTCGGCCTGAAGGATAATCCCAGGCTGGCCATGTTCCGCTTAGGAGATAAACCATACCTGGCAATGACTTCAAGATATGACAGTATGCAGTACCTGGCGGAGCTGGCCCCCGGCCTCCCGGTAAAATGGGAATTTACCGGCGCCGGCACGGATGAAGGCCGCGCGGCAGTGATAAAGAAAAAGAAGGCCAGCGGGAAATACGCGTGGCTCTCTGAAGATAAGAGGAAACTGATAGCTGCCGTTAACGGACGCGAAGCAGCCGTATGCTCCCTGCCCTATAAGGGTGCCGCTTTCTACCACGCCCCGCTGTACGAAGCCGTAAGATCCGGAAATAAGACCCGTTTCTTCCTGCCTCTTATGAAGAACGGAAAGACAGCTCTTTACTACTGCATGCCCGGGAAAGCCGCGGCAGAGGCCTGGGACGCGCCCGAAGGGTATATGTTCGAATTCCGGACCAACCATGAAGGGTCCGCCTACACGGCCGTAACCCGCAGGATAAATGGGAATGACGAAAAGAGGGTGTTCTACGTTATAAATGAAACAGGGAAAATGCTCCCCCCGATAGACGCCGGGAAAGCTTTCGCGGGCCGGAGTTTTAAAAGAGCCCTGCCGGTAAAGTCCGTGGGAGACGAGGTATTCTTCCTGCTTGACGGGCGGACGCTGGCAAAAACCGACGGGACTAAAGCCAGCTCCGTCGCCGAACTCGGAAGCCGGGCCTCCGATGCTGCGGCCGTCAGGGACGGGATATTATTCCGCGACAAGAGCGGCCTGCACATAGCCGGCTGGGACGGTGAAACCAGAAGCTTGAATTAAAAAGTCTGGGTGACTTTCCTGAGACCCTTGGGATTGTCGGGATTGAGGCCTTTTGAGAGGGCCAGGCGCAGCGCCAGCATTTTCATGCGCATATCCACCGGGATACAGTTAAAAGGGAATTTGAGTTTACCGGGCAGGACCAGTTCGCAGGAAGTTCCCCGCTCATTCAGCGCTTTCTTAACTTTAAGAATATCTTCAGGCAATTTTTCCGAAGGCGTAAAAAGAAAGACCAGGTCTTTGGCTGTATACGCGCCGACGGGGCCGTGAAGGAACTCCGCGGCAGAATAACCCAGAGCGTGCGACTTGGCCATCTCCCTGAACTTAAGCGCCGAATCTTCGGCGATCGCATTATAAGCCCCGCGCCCCGCGAAGCCGAGCATATTGGCCTGCTTAATTTTCTTCAGCAGTTTTTCATCGCCGTAATCGTCCTCAACGGCCAGCCTCGCGGCGGCAACGGTGTCCTTAAAATCTTTTTCGGAGAAACACCCGCTCCAGGTCTGCGCCGTCCAGAGAACCGCCCACAGCTGCAGGTCGAAACTCTTGGTGGCGGCCACCGGGATCTCCTTTGAATCTGAAAGAAGAATATGCCGCCCGGCCAGCCTGGCTAACGGGTTGTTTTTCAGATCGGCCTCGTTAGTGACGGCCACGCCTTTCGCCCCCCACTTTATAAGCTTCTCAAGGCAGGCTGTTATATCCCGGCTGCGCCCGGACTGGGAAAAAGCCCAGACGGCCTGGCCTTTAAAATTAAGCGGCTTCCTGGCTTCAAAAATAGAATGAGGATGGATGAAATTGGTTATAGTCCCGGCGCAGGTCTCCCAGATATATTTGGCGAACAGCGTAGCCGTTCCCGAAGAGCCCCTCCCCACGAGGTAGACGGTCTTGTCTTTGGAGCGCTGCGCCAGGTTTTTAAGCGCACCTGAGCGGGCGGAAAATTTTTCAAGCAGGGCGGGAGTTTCTGCTATGTCCCCGTAGGTGAGAGTCTGTTTAATATCCATTATTTTGGGGGATCACTTATTTTTAATTTTTCTCAGGCGCTTCATACTTACTTCAATGTCGCGGATGTCAGTGCCGGTGCGCCCGTACTGCGCATGCTCTATAGGGGTATCCGGGCAGATATAGGTGGCCCGGCTTATGCCTTTAGGGTCCTTCTCCAGGCCCAGCCAGATAAGCCACGGCTTCTGGTCTGAAAAATCCTTTTCCATCATTTCAGGGTTGGAGCGCATTACAAGGTTCGGGTCTCCGAAACCGTCCAGGACTACGGCGCTGTGGTAGCCGGCTTCCTTGGCCGCTTCCACGTCGCGGTGCGTGTCCCCGATAACGAAGACTTCGCGCTCCTTGATTTCTACCCGCGCAATTTTAGCGGCCCGTTCAACGGCTTTTTTAAGCACTTCGCTGCGGTGGTGGGAGTCGCAGCCGTATCCCCCGAAAGCGAAATGTTTTATCAAGCCGGACGGCTCCAGCTTTATAAAGGCCCCCTCCTTTAAATTGCCCGTACCGAGCCCGACGAGAACGTCTTTGCGCCCGGAAAGACCGGCCAAAAACTTCTCTACGCCCTTAACCTTTAAATATTTTTTAGCTTTTACGGACCTCAGAACCTCGGCCGGCAGGCAGTCGACATATTTCCCGATAAGTACGTCCAGCTGTTTTTTGGTCGGTTTACGGCCGGCCCCGGCTTTAAAAGCGTTCTCAAAATTAGACTTGTCGGTAGCCCCCTGCAGCTGGAAGGACCGGCAGGCCTCCGGGTGGCCGGTCATGGCCTTTACGGCGCTGTTGAGCGCCCGGGTTCCGGCGCCGCCCGCTTTTATAAGTGTTCCGTCAATGTCGAACAGGATGATTTTCATTTTTAGTCCAGTTACCGGCGTCAGCGCGAGTAAACTATTTTTCCTTTCTTTACCGTCATCACGCACTGGTTGGCGCCGAAGTAATACCCAAGCTCCCTGTAGTCGTCAGCTTCAAAGAAGGACAAATCCGCCTGCATCCCCGGCATTAAGCTGCCTGCTCTGTCGCCTATCCCGAGCGCCCAGGCCCCGTTGACGGTGGCGGCGCAGATAGCTTCTTCCGGAGTCATCCCGCAATGAGTGCAGGCCGCGGACAGTACGAACTGCATGTTCCAGGCCGGGCAGGTTCCCGGATTAAAATCGGTCGCCAGAGCCACCGGCACCCCGGCCGCTATCAGTTCACGGGCAGGCGGGTACTTGGCAAGCCCAAGGTAATAATTGGAGGCCGGCAGCAGCGCTGCTATGGTCCCGGCGGCCCGCATTGCGCCGATATCCCCGGCATTGACATAGTCGGCGTGGTCTGCGCTGATAGCCCCGGCCGCTATCCCGGCGAGTGTCCCCCCGTAGTTGGAGAGTTGCTCGGAATGAACCTTGGGTTTAAAGCCCAGGCGCGCGGCCTCTTTCAGGTAGGCCGTTGTCTGCTCCGGGGTGAAATAGCCGCTCTCGCAGAAGATATCGGCGAAGATAGCCAGTTTCCCGGCCGCGACTTTCGGTAGTATCTCGGCGATAACGTAATTGAGATATTTCTGCGCTTCCCCGTTGAACTCGGGAGGAACGCTGTGAGCGGCAAGGAGCGTGGGCAGCATCTCAAGCGGAGTAAGCTCGGAGGCTTCGCGCAGAGCGCGCAGCATTTTCAGCTCCGACTCCAGGCTGAGGCCGTAGCCGGTTTTAACTTCGGCTGTGGTGGTTCCGCATTCAATAAAACCGGTAGCCCGGATAGCCAGCTGCCGGGCCATGTCATGCTGAGACTGCCTGCGCACCGCGCCTATGCTTGAAAGTATCCCGCCGCCGGCGGCTTTAATATCCTGATAGGAGGCCCCGGCTGTACGCATTGAAAAGTCCTTAAGCCGCGGTTCGGCGAAGATAGCGTGGGTATGGCTGTCTACGAAGCCGGGCAGACAGACGCCGTTGACCTCTATCTTCCTGGCTTTTTTCGCCAGGCGGTGGTGAGAAACGGAAGTCCAGGTTCCGGCGGCCTCTATCAGGCCTCCCTCCACAAGGACGGCGGCATCCTTGACCATCCCTGTTTCACGCATAGCCGCGCCCGCGCGCGGAGCTTTATCCCCGGTTAAGGTCAGTAATTGTTTGATCCCCGTAAAAAGTATAGCCATAATAATTATTAAAAAGCTCCTCAAGTCGGGCGGCGGGAATTACCCTGCGCACCCGGACCGAGGAAACGCTACAGTGTCCGTGGTGACATTGAAAGTGTAGTCCACGCTTGCGTCGGTTTCCCCCCGCCTTGGGGATTTATGGCGGGGCCCCCTTTCCGCAACGGGTGCTCAGGGCCTCCCCCCGGCCGCCCGTAGCTGGTCCTTTACCGGAAATTCTCGAACTGCAGGGTTATGCCGTAATCCCCGCCGCGCAGGAGGGTCATTACGCTCTGCAGCTCGTCCTTGGACTTGGAGGTGACCCGCAGCGCGTCGCCCTGTATCGAGGTGTTGGCCTTCAGCTTATTGTCTTTAATGGCCCGCACTATTTCCTTGGCCTTTTCCTGCGGTATCCCCTGCTGCACTTTTACCGCCTGTTTGGCCGTGCCGCCCAGGGCGCTCTCCACTTTCTGTCCCTCGAAATTCTTCACCGGCAGGCCGCGCTTGGAGATCTTCATCAGCAGCACGTCGTAGAGGGCCTTCACTTTGTAGGCGTCGCTGGACTGCAGCATTATGACATTGGCTTTTTTATCGAAGTTGATTTCCGAGTTTGAGCCCTTGAAATCGTAGCGGTTGATGACTTCCTTCAGGGCTATCGAGATCGCCTCGTCAACCACATTATAGTCCACCTTTGAAACCACGTCAAAACTGAATTCAGAAGCCATTATCTTCCTCCTCTTGCCTTCTCCAGATTTTTCTTTATCGATCTTGCCATCGCCGAAAGCGCCTTGTTCACGGAATCGGCGTCGTATTCTTTTTCCGCCGAGCTGCTCATAAGCACCCGGCCGGAATTCACGTCCACAAACTTAACGGTAAGTCCCCGGAAAACCGTATTGCGCTTAATGCGGGTTTCAGCCTTGCCCGGAGCCTGTTTTTGCCAGCGGGCCGGCCGCATCCTATTCCCAGGTTTACCCGGCCTGCGCGCCGCGTTCTGCATATTGGGCATATTAGGCTGATGAATAACGGTGCGGGTCTCTTCCTGGCGCACCCGGTACGAACCCGTGACTACCGCGCTTACCCCTGCCAGCTTTCCTACCTGGGCTACGGCATCCGCGCCCATCGCCCCGGAAAGGGAAACCTTCTGTTCTTTGAGGACGCTTTCGAGCTGGGCCCGCTCTATTACTTCGAACCCGGCCTCCATGAGGTAAGTGGTAAATGATTCCGCCAGCGAGAGACCTGTATCCTCGTCTCTCCCGCCGAAAGGCATTACGGCCACGCGGCCCGCGGGATCAAAATCCCCGCGGATAACGGTCTTTACAGCGGCGCCGCAACCGGAAACGAGAACAACTGTTAAACCCAGCAGGATTATCTTTTTCATTTTTTCCCTGGCATCGGTATTTTTACGCCTTTCTTTTTGGCGAAATCCGAAGCTATCCTATAGCCGGCATCGGCGTGGCGCAGCACTCCCATAGCCGGGTCATTGGTGAGTACGCGTTCAAGACGGGACGCCATCTCTTTAGTTCCGTCGGCCACTGTCACCTGGCCGGCATGCAGCGAATAGCCCATGCCGACACCGCCGCCGTGGTGGAAAGACACCCAGCTGGCTCCGGAAGCCGTGTTTATGAGCGCGTTAAGGATAGGCCAGTCCGCTATAGCGTCGGAGCCGTCCTTCATTGACTCGGTCTCGCGGAAAGGGCTGGCGACAGAACCAGAATCAAGGTGGTCGCGGCCTATCACCACGGGCGCGGAGATCCTGCCCTTCTTAACCAGGTCGTTTATCCGCATGCCCATAATATGGCGCTCGCCGTAACCCAGCCAGCAGATGCGGGAAGGGAGGCCCTGGAACTTAATCCTCTTTGAAGCCATGTCCATCCAGCGCCTGAGGTGTTCGTCTTCAGGAAAAAGGTCCTGGACCAGCTTGTCGGTAACCGCTATATCTTTAGGGTCTCCCGACAGAGCCGCCCAGCGGAAAGGGCCTTTGCCTTCGCAGAACAGGTCCCGGATATAGGCCGGAACGAAACCGGGGAAGTCATAAGCCTTTTTTACACCCTGCTTGAAGGCCATAGTCCTGATATTGTTGCCGTAGTCGAATGTTACGGCGCCGGCCTTCTGGAGCTTCAGCATGGCTTCCACGTGTATGGCTATTGATTCCATGGAAAGCTTTAGATATTTTACAGAGTCCTTTCGGCGCAGGGCGTCTGCCTCTTTTACGCTGTAGCCCCTGGGGATATAACCTTTAAGGGGGTCGTGCGCCGAGGTCTGGTCGGTAAGCACGTCTATTTTAACGCCGCGCCGCGCCATCTCCGGAAGAACTTCAGCGCAGTTGCCGAGCAGGCCGATAGAGAGCGCTGTCTTCGCTTTCATCGCTTTTTCAGCCAGCGCGATGGCCTCGTCGAGGCTGCGGCACATGATATCCACATAAGCCGTATCCAGGCGCTTCTGTATCCTGGTTTCGTCCGCCTCTATAACTATAGCCACTCCGCCGTTCATGGTTACGGCCAGGGGCTGGGCGCCGCCCATACCGCCGAGCCCGCCGGTAACGGTCAGCTTGCCGCTTAGGTCGCTTTTAAAATGTTTGCGGGCGCAGGCGGCGAAGGTTTCATAGGTTCCCTGCAATATCCCCTGCGTTCCGATATAGATCCAGGAGCCGGCCGTCATCTGCCCGTACATCATCAGGCCTTTCTTCTCCAGTTCGTCGAAGACTTCCCAGTTAGCCCAGTTGCCCACCAGGTTAGAGTTGGCTATTATCACGCGCGGGGAATGCTCGTGGGTGCGCAGGATACCTACGGGCTTGCCGGACTGCACCAGCAGGGTCTCGTCGTTCTCCAGCCCGCGGAGGGAGGAAACTATGGCGTGATAGCAGTCCCAGTTCCGGGCCGCTTTGCCGCGTCCGCCGTAAACTATCAGGTCCTCGGGCCGCTCGGCCACTTCGGGGTCCAGGTTGTTCATCAGCATGCGCAGGGCCGCTTCCTGCTGCCAGCCTTTGCATGAAATTTTATTGCCGCGCGCCGCGCGTATACTGCCGTTCATTTTTGATGAAGCCATAATCGGGTCCTCCTGAATAAATCTCAATCGACGAAGTAGCCGCTCAGTATCGCTTCAGCCACGGCTTCTATCCTGCCGGAGAAAACCTCGTCGCCTTTAAAGGCTGGTGAGATCCCGCGGAGCTTCGCCAATGCTTTCTCTATCCGGGCGCTGGATTTCAGAGGGCGGTGGAACTCTATCCCCTCCGCCGCCGCCATCAGCTCTATAGCCGTGATGCGGGCCACGTTCAGGACCACCGTGCTGAGCTTGAGCGCGGCGGTCATTCCCATGCTCACAAAATCTTCCTTGTTAGCCGAGGTAGAAATTGAGTCGGCGCTGGCCGGGTGGCTGAGGATCTTGTTTTCATTGCAGAGCGCTGCCGCGGTAACATGCGCTATCATAAATCCGGACTCAAGCCCCGGGTTGCGGGCCAGGAAGGGCGGCAGGATCTTAAAATCGCTCACCAGCTGGGCTATGCGTCGCTCCGACATATTACCCATGGCAGTTATGGCTATGGCGGAAAAATCGGCCGCGAAAGCCACGGCCTGGCCGTGGAAATTGCCGCCGGAGAGAACCTCTACGGAACCCCGTTTGCTGCCTTCAACCAGCAGAGGATTATCGGTAACGCTGCCGAGCTCGGTCTCAAAAACATTGAGCGCGTACTCTATGGCGTCGCGGGAAGCGCCCATGGCCTGCGGCATGCAGCGCAGAGAATACGGGTCCTGCACGCGCTTATCATTTACGGAATGGGAAGCCCTGATCTTGCTGCCTTTTAGCAGGGCCTGAAGCATCTCGGCAACCTCTAGCTGCCCGGCGTGGGGTTTAAGCTCTTGTATGCGCGTGTCGAAAGGCGCCGGCGTACCTTTAAGCGCCTCCAGGGTCATCGCCCCGGTAAGCACGGCCGAGGAGAAAAGGTTCATGGCCTCGAACAGCGCCAGTCCGCCCACTGACTTCATGGCCTGGGTCCCGTTTATAAGGGCCAGGCCTTCTTTTTCAGCCAGCTCTATGGGTTTAATGCCGGCTTTCTTCAGGACTGCGGCGGAAGGCTGCCAGGTATCCTCCCCGGAGAATTTAGCCATTCCTTCACCGATCAGGGTCAGCGCCATATGGGCCGAGGGCGCCAGGTCGCCGCTGGCTCCCACCGAGCCTTTGGACGGAATAAAAGGGATAACGCCCTTGTTAATAAGGGCCGAAAGCATTTTAACCAGGACCGGGCGCACTCCGGAATTGCCCATAGCCAGCTCATTAGCGCGGGCGAACATGAGCCCGCAGGCCTCGGCGTCGTCCAGCGGTTCGCCTACTCCGCAGGCATGGCTGCGGATAAGGTTCACCTGCAGGCTTTTAAGGCTTTCGCGCGAAACGCGCTGGCTGGCAAGTTCGCCGAAGCCGGTATTGATCCCGTACATCACGGTGTCTCCGGCCAGCAGGGCCTCCAGGCTGGCGCGCCGGGAAGCTATAAGTTTAAGTGCTTTGGGAGGGACCACGGTGCGGCGGTAGCCGAGGGCTACCTCTGCGAAATCCACGATATCGGGGAATGACCCGAGGCAGAAAGGTTTGTTCTTTGCGCTCATGATGTTTTTCCTCCGCATTTTGCCAGCAGGTCCGCCACTGTTACGGCTCCCGCGGCCTTGAATGCGCTTATAAAATGCTGAAATATCTTTCTGGTCATCTCCACGTCGCTCAGCGCCCGGTGCCAGTTCTCGTTTGAAATATTCAGTTCTCCGGCTATATTCCCCAGGCGGTTGCTCTGGAACTTCCAGCTTTTCCTGGCTATTACAAGAGTATCTACAACGTAGAGCTTCGGAAAACGCAGGCCGACCCGCTCGCATTCCGCTTTAAGGAAACCCAGGTCGAAATCCGCATTATGCGCCACTAGAACCGAACCCTCCAGCATAGCCAGCAGGCGCGGGGCCACTGTTCCGAACGAGGGGCTGTCTTTCACCATAGAATCGGTGATCCCGTGGATCCGCGAAACTTCCGGAGGGATAGGCAGGCCGGGATTGATGAGCTCGGAGAGCGTACCTACGCGCTCTGCGCCGCAAAAGCCTATTGCGGCCACTTCGCAGACGCGGGCTGACCGGGGAGAAAGCCCCGTGGTTTCTACGTCGATGAAATTAAAGACCGCTTGGTCTATATTCAGTTTTTGTATTACTTCCAGCATTTGTTCCCGTGCCGGGCTTCTGACTTTCCGGCGGTTTATCGGCCCTGTCTACTTTTCGCGCTGCTACAGGTACCCGTAGTAGGCGTACCTTGTCCAGACTCCCAGCAGCGCGGTAATAACAACGCTTACCCAGACATTGGTCCGGGTCATGTCTATAATGCGCTTGCGTTTCATATACATAAGCTGGAAAACCCAGGCGACAGCGAAAGGGATCCACCAGTACCCTGCCGCGAAGAAGAAAGCCCAGAGCACCACGCGTTCGAAAATCAGGAAATATTTCTCGTCGAAATGCGGAAACCCCTTCCCGAACAGGTCCTTTTCAAGAAAGTAAACCAGTACCGTGGTGAAATGCGTGACCAGAACCAGCGTAACCGCGATAGTAGCCCATTTCTCGCCCAGAAGCAGGCCCGGTTCAGGGATAATGACCGGGGCGATAAGGAACAACACATAGAAATGAAGCAGTTGGTCGGTCAGGAAGCTGACAGTATTATCCCTGTAGTGCAGGGTTTTCATGCTGTAGATACGCAGTTCATCTATCCCGAAATGGGTCAACAGCATCAGCCCCAGCGCCCACCAGCCGTTCAGCGCCAGCGGGCCGAAGGTGATCCAGGTCTCCGGCAGGTAGTTCCAGGTCAGGGCCGCGGAAACGACAAAGTGGGTCATGCCGTGTATAAGCATGCCCCACATATTGTCGCGCTTCATCCGGTTGACTATATCGAACTGCAGGGTAAAGTCAGACAGGAGATGCGAGAGTAAAAGACGCCAGAATATTATCATTTAGCCCTTTGAAGTCAGGTTGAAGGACTGGTCCCAGTCTTTAGGGGGTTCCTTGATATACTGTTCCGCCTGCTCTATGTAGAACTGGGAGGGCCCGTCATCGGGCCGTGCCGCCAGCGCGGCCTGGAAGTCCTTCAGAGAACCGGCGTAATCAGCTTTATAGAACTTCTCCATGCCGGCCTCATAGTGCTTGAGCATCGCTTTTATTTCCGGGGCGGCCCCGCCCTTGCGGGCGAAAGGCTCGTAAACCTTGACCGGGATAGCCTTGCCCACCACCCGGATGCTGCCGAGATAGCGGTGGTCGAAAAAGTCTTTCAGCTCTCCGAAAGTAGCCTCGCTAGTCATGATCTTGGAGTGGAAGAACTTGTTTGCGCCCTCCAGGCGGGAAGCGAGGTTTACGGAGTCTCCCATGACAGTATAGGAAAGCCTGGTCTTGGAACCCATGTTCCCGACTACCATCGGCCCGGAGTTCACGCCTACGCGGGCCGCGGGTTTTATAGTGTACTGGGTAAGGGACTCGTTAAGCTTGGCCATCTCTACCTGGCAGTCCACGGCCGCCAGCAGGGCGAGCTTTTTATGCCCGGCCTGGTCCAGCGGGGCGTTCCAGAAAGCCACTATACAGTCTCCTATATATTTATCAACCGTACCGTCATGCTTAAGAATTATCTCGGTAAAGGCGGAGAGATAGTCATTGAGCATGGAGGTCAGCTCTTCGGGCGTCAGTTTTTCCGACATCGTGGTAAACCCGGCCAAATCCAGGAAGAAAGCCGTCATATCGCGCTTCTCTCCGCCCAGGGAAAGCTTGGACGGGTCCTTGGTTATGATATCCACGACCTTAGGAGAGAGGTACTGCCCGAAGGTGTTCTTTATCCACTTCTTCTCACGGCCCTCGGCCAGACCTTTGTCCACGGTAATGTAGGCAAAAGGCAGAGCCAGGGACAGGAGTATCGAGCCAAAAGGCATAAGGACGTTATTGGAAAGCAACACTACGTCCAGTACGACCATAAATCCTATCACTCCGAAGCAAACCCCGATCATCGTCGCCAGTGAATATTTACGCAGGAGAACAGGGAGCCACGGCAGCAGCAAAACCAGGAGAGCGGTATACTGCGCCGGGAGAGGGCTGCGGAAATCATCTGCCAGGAGGTTATCAGTGAATGTGGCATGCACCTCGACACCGGGCAACTGCTTGGACAAAGGGCTGGGCATATGGTCAAAAGCGCCGATAGCCGTAGAACCTACTAAAGTTATACCGTCTTTCAAAGCCTCCTTCTCTTCTTTGCTGAGCTCTCCGCTAAGGATATCCGCGAAGGAAATATGCCTATAGCTTGAGGACTTTATACTTTTCTCATCCTTATCCCAGGCGGGATGAAGTTTGCGGGTTATATAGTCCCGATAGTTAAGTATTCTCTCGTTACCGTATTCCATAAAGAGCTGGGAAAGCGACTTCCCGGAATATATAGCGTAGGAAGCCAATCCTATGGAGGGAATCGGAAGGTTAGCGCACTCCTCACCGCACTTTACGTCTTTTAAACCGGCCTTAGAATAAGTCATCCAATCGTCTGGGACACCGTCGAAGTCAGTATCTTTGCCGTAAAAAGGCATATAGCGCCTTACCTGGCCGTCGTTATCCAGCGTTAAGTCAACATGAGGCTGGGCCATAATTGCGCTGGCTTTAGACAATCCGTCTATCGGGGGTTTAATCTTTAATGTGTCGAGATCTATATGCACCAGGTTAACTACATTCCCGGCGCGGGCTACCGCCCTTATATATTTATTATTTTCCTCAGAATTATCACGCTCAGACTTGGATAAGATAACGTCAAAAATTATGCCCTTAACGCCCAACTTGTTGAGTTTATCCACGACCTGCCCGTAATAATGCCTCTTAAGCGGCCATCCGTAGCGGTCGAGAGTAAGTTCGTCAATGGCTGTTATAGTTATTTTTGGGTTAGACGGCTTGTTAATATACTTGCCGAAAAGGAAAGTGTTCGACAGGGAATTTACGTTCCAATCAAGATATGAAAGCGCCTGAGGCAAATTCACGATAAAGTGGTCCCAGGTGTAGTCTATTCTTTTTGTAGCCGGGATAATTACTGAGAGCAAAAACCATACAAGCGAAAAGACGACCGTGCCTGCATAAAGTTTCTTATTGCCTGAATTTTTAGTTTTATTTTCCATTGTGTTTCCCAACCCCTTTTCTATTTATGGATATCCGGAATAACCCTTAAATATTCATTTGACGGCAAACTTGAATATTCCGCCGGGGGCCGCCTCGGCCCAGATTCTGCCGCCGTGAAGTTCAACTATCTTCCTTGAAATGGCCAGGCCCAGGCCGAAACCCGCCTCGTCCTCTCCGGTCTTGAGCTGCTTGTACTTTTCAAAAACCGAGTCCAGCTGGGCCGGAGGTATTCCGGGGCCGGTATCCTTTACGGAAAAAACTATACCGCCGTTTACCACGCTCGCGGCAGCGGTGACCTTCCCGCCTTTCGGGGTAAATTTCCAGGCGTTTGAGACGAGGTTCTCTATCACCCTGCGCAGCAGCGAGGAATCGGCCGAAAACTCTGTTTTTTCAACCCCTGATGTTTCTACAGAGAGCTCCACGCCTTTCTCCTCGAACAGGGCCCTGAAACTCTCCGCGGCGGAAGAAAGGAACTGTGCCGCGTTGACCCGTTTAAGGTCCGGCTTCAGCTGACCAGCCTCCATCCGGGAGATGTCGAGTATGTTCTCCAGCAGTTTAAAAAGCCTGTCGCTGGAATCTTTCACGTTCCTGACATAGCCGGCCTGCCTGGCCTCCGGGGGAAATTCTTTTTCCAGCAGCTTTATATAGCCCTGCATGGTCAGCAGCGGGGCGCGCAGGTCATGCGCCACCGAGTGGAAGAAATCCTCTTTCATCTTCTGTATCTTTCTCTCCAGGGTTATATCGCGCAGGACCATGAAGACCGCCGGGTTCTGGGTCTTGGCGGAAAGAGTCTGTATGCTCGCGCGGTAAAATTTATTCTCGCCGCCCTCTTCCAGCTCTATCACCCCGTTCTTTGAGGCGGCTTTCTTATCCACAATTACGGAGATCCGGCGCCGGACAGGCTCGTTCTCCCCGAAGGCGTCATCCGCCACACCCAGCAGGGTTTTAGCGGAGGTATTGGCGTAAAGCAGTTCGCCGCGCATGTCGGCCAGGATGATAGCGTCGTGTATCAGGCTCACCAGGAGTTCAAGTTTCTGCTTTTCCTCAAACACCTTCTCCACCTGTATGCCGTGATAGCGGTCTACCTCCCGCATCATGGAATTGAAAGAGCGCAGAAGAGCGGAAAGCTCCGAGAACTCCGTCTCTTCGCTGACAGGAACCTTAAACTCCCCCGCGGCTACCCGCCCGGCCCCGCTCATAAGCGCCGCCACCGGCCCGGCCAGCCTGCGGGTAAATAGCAGGGCTGAAAAATAAAAAACTGTCAGTACCGCGAGGATAAAGAACACCATCAGCCAGGAAATACGGTTAACCCAGGAAAAAGCCTCGGCCCTGTTTTCAAGCGCCAGCACAAAAAGATCAAAACCGCGCACCGGGGAAGACGCTCCTATGTAAGACCCGTTCCTGCCGCCTATCTCGAAAATTTCACCGCGCATTAGTATATCGCGGACTTCCGCATTATTGAACCGCTCGAACGCCCCGGAGAGAGCAAGTGCATTCCCCTCAGCGTCGGAGAGCATCAGGCCGCCGGTAGCGCCAAGACGCTGAGAACGCAGCTTCATAAAGAGGTCGCGGAGGTTAACCGCCGCAAAAGCGTAATAACCGCCGCCTATCGGATAGACCAGGCGGCAGACCGGCATGTCATAGATCATCTCGAAATGGCCGAGCGCGGCGCGGCCCTCGCGGGAGGCTTTCTGGAACTGGACGTCACCGGAGAGATCCAGGTAGCCGAAATACCTCTTGAGCTCGGGAGCGCCGCCGCTCAATACTTCCCGGCCGTCGGCGCGCGTGAACGCCAGAAAAAGGAATTCAGGGTTGCGCTTCAAAGCGCGCTCAAGCCCGGCCTGGTTTACATAGGAGGCGTCCGTGTCCCACATCCGCTCGAAACGGCGGGACAGGTCCTGGGCCTCGCGCTCCATCATCAGCGAGGCCATCTGCGCAACGTTCTGCTGCAGGCTGGAGATATCCTGCCTGCTCCTGGCCTGGAAATAAAAAAGGAAAACTCCGGCCGGGACCAGGGGTATCAACCCGGCCCCGAACACTATAAGCAAAAGACGGTTAAGTAGAGTCACAATAAATCAGAGGACTGGAGGACAGTAAGATTAGAGGATTAGTTATTAAGGTTCAGCAAACCTTATGACAATTCCTCCATTCCTCTAGTCCGCTAATACCTCACTTCTTTTTTAACGCCTCTATAAGCTTAGGCACTATTTCGTGCACATCCCCCACTATGCCGTACTTCGCAACATTGAAGATAGGCGCGCTGGCGTCCTTGTTCACGGCGATGATGATATCAGAGGCCTTCATGCCGACTATATGCTGCACCGCGCCCGAGATGCCGAAAGAAAGGTAGAGCTTAGGGGAAACTGTGGTACCGCTCTGCCCTACCTGGTGGGCCTTTTCCTTAAAGCCCAGGTCGACTGCCGCGCGGGAAGCGCCTACAACGCCGCCCAGGAGCTTCGAGAGTTCCTCGAGCATTTTGAATTTTTCCTTGCTCTTCATGCCGCGGCCGCCGGACACCACGATCCTGGCGGTATCAATCTTTACAGCGCCGCCCTCGTGGGCTATCTTGCGCTCCAGGACCTTTACCCGGCGCAGGCTCTTATCGAGCTTGGCGGACTCCCGCACCACCACCGCCGAGCGGCCATGGACGGGCTCGCTCATCTTCATGACATTAGGGCGTACCGTGGACATCTGGGGCCTGGATTTAGGGGCCAGGATGTCAGCCATGATATTTCCGCCGAAAGCGGGGCGGGACTGAAGCAGAAGGCCGTCCTTTATTGCCAGCGCGGTGCAGTCAGCCGTGAGGCCGACGTAGAGAGAGGACGCGACCCTGGGAGCGAGGTCCCTGCCCTGTATAGTGGCGCCGTAAAGCATGACGGACGGCTTGTGGCGGGTTACCAGGGAGACTATAACGGTAGTGAAAATATCCGTATTGTACTCGAAGAGCTCGTCGTGCTCCACCATGTAGACTTTATCGGCCCCATAGGCGCCCAGCTCTTTCTCGTAATTGTGATTCTTGTCGGCGAGCATTATCGCGCAAAGGTCTTCGCCGAGTTCGTCGGCGAGGCGCCGGCCGGCGGAAAGAAGTTCGAAGGTGACCTGCTTGATCTTTTTAGGATGCGTCTTATCGGCGGCCTCCGAGAGTTCGACATAAACCCATACGCCCTTAAATCCGGACAAGTCCCTGGCGGAGGCTTCCTCGCGGGTTATAGTGATGGCCTGCACGGGACAGACCTGCACGCAGACCCCGCAGAGGGTGCAGGCCTCGTTCATCACGGCCATCTTGTCTATCATGTTGATGGCCGCGAAAGGGCAGACCGGCACGCACTTGCTACATCCTATGCATTTTTTTGAAACTTCGATCATATCGACTCTTCTCCTTAAGAACTTAAATCTGAAACTTCTTGCATGGCCGCCAGGGGACTGGACCGCCGGTAACCGCGCCAGGCACATTTTTTATCGTTTCACAGGACGCCAGCCGTCCAGCTGTCCGGCAGCCCGGCGATCTTCTCTACTCTTCTATGAAGTGCTCGGCCTTCATTATCTGAAGTATCTTCGCCATCCCCTCCTGGCCGGAGCCGGAGAACATGGCTGCTTTCTCGCGCTGGGCCGGGGGATAGATCCTGTCCACCTGTGTGGGCGAGCCCTTGAGGCCCAGGAACTGCGCCTCCGCGCCTATATCCGAGGCGCTCCAGGTGTGAAAAGGCTTCTTGAGCGAAGCGTTGATCGCGAGGAAAGAAGGATAGCGGGGCACATAATCCTTATGCATTATCATGGTGAGCAGCACCGGGGGCCTGGCTTCCACAACTTCGTACCCGCCGTCAATCAGCTTGTGGGCTATTATCCGGCGGCCGTCCACGTCCACTTTCTCGCAGAAAGTGATCTGGGGCATACCCAGCTGCTGCGCCACTCCGGGGCCGGTCTGGGCGGTGTCGCCGTCGATGGCCTGCATCCCGCAGAATATAAGATCGGTCTTGCCTATCTTTTTTACCGCCTTGGCCAGCGCGTAGGAGGTGGCCCAGGTATCGGAACCGGCGAAAGCCATGTCGGAAAGAAGCACCCCTTCGTCGGCGCCCAGAGCCATACCCATCTGCACCACGCTTTTTGCCTGGGGCGGGCCCATAGCCACTACGGTCACTTTAAAGTTAGCGTGTTTCTTCTTCAGTTCCAGCGCCGTCTGCAGGGCGAAGTGGTCGTAGGGATTGATGATGCTCGGAACTCCGGCCCGGATAAGGTGCCCGGTCTCGGGATTTATTTTCACTTCGGTGCTGTCGGGAACCTGCTTTACGCATACTACGATATTCATGCTATTCTCCTTAAAAAACTGTCGGGAGTCGGGGGTCGGGAGTCTGGGATCGTTGAGTTCTTTATTCTTTGACTCCCGACTCTCGACCCTTGACTCTTTATTTTGCTTTGAACGTCTGCTTCAGTTTCAGGGCCACCAGGTCCATATCGGCGATCATGCCTTTCTGCTCCGTCTGGATAGCTTCCATGTTCACCGCGTCGGCCAGGTTGCCCGCGGCGTCGGCCGCGCCCAGCACGAGGGCCAGGCCTTGCGCCGCTGTGTTAAGCGCCGCTTCCCTGGCGAAGATCCGCGCCATGGCCTGCCAGCCCTCGCGGTCGAAGCGGATAGTTTCGCTGTACTTCTGGGCGGCCGCCGCGATGGAGAAGTTCCAAGCGGTTTCGGCCGCGCAGATAAGCCTGCCCAGCGTGAAGGTGACATGCTGGTGGCGGGTGAGCTTATGAACCCGGCACTCTTCCAGAATCGCGGCCAGGGCCCGCAGCCCCAGCGCGGAGGCGTGCGCGCCGACTTTCGGTTCTTTGGCGTGGAGCAAGTCGAGCTGGTCGGCCATGTCCAGGTAATACCTGCCGCGTGATTTCAAGTGCTCCTGCCAGCGGCCGCGGTAAATAGTCATCTCAAGAACTTCGCTTGTACCCTCGTAGATACAGGTGATCTTCACGTCGCGCTTGATCTTCTCCACCGGGAAATCCTTGGTGAAGCCGTAGCCGCCCAGCGCCTGGATGGCGTCGTCGGCCGCCTTGTTCCCCCATTCGGAAGCGCCGTACTTGGCTATCGCGCCCTCGGTCTGGAGGCCGTGCTCGCCGGAGTCCAGCCGGAGCGAGGTGTATTCGATAAAGGCCCTGGCGCCTTCCAGACGCACATAATTCGGAACTATAAGTTTATGGGTATAACCCTGCTTCTCGGAGAGCGGCCCGCCGCCCTGGATGCGCTGCTGGCTGTAGCGGATAGCGTGCTCCAGGGCCTCCAGGCCGCAGCCCAGGCCGAAAGCGGCCACCATCACGCGCGTATAGCCGAAGACGGCCTGCGCCTGCAGGAGCCCTTTCCCCTCTTCCAGGCCGATCAGGTTCTCGGCGGGAACATAGACATTGTCCAGGGAGAGCCCGGCCGTATTGGAGAGCCGGATGCCGTGCTTGTCCTCGTGTTTGTTGGCGGAGAAGCCTTCTATCTTGGTCTCTACGATGAACCAAGACGGGCCGCCGGGGGCCATGGCCAGGATGGTGTGCATGTCGGCTATGCCGCCATTGGAGATCCACTGCTTGTTGCCGGTGATGCGGTAGCCGGCGATCTTGCCGTTCTTGACCACGTGCTCGGCGCGGGTGCGCATGTTCACCAGGTCGGAGCCGGCGTCGGGCTCGGTGGCCCCGTAGGCTACCAGCAAATTCTCGGAGGCGATCCTTTTCAGCCACTTCTCCTTCTGCTCCGCAGTGCCGCCCTGGTTGAGCGGGTCGGTGCCGAGGAAGGTGGCGAAGACGCCGGTGGCGATGCCGAGGTCTATGCGGGCCAGCAGTTCGCAGATGCGGTAGATGTCGAAGGTCCCGCCGGAGACCCCGCCGTATTCCTCGGGGATCATCAATAAATGCACGCCCAGGGAGTCCTTGTCGTACATCTCCCTGAGTATCCCGGTCGGGCATTCGTTCTTCTCGTCCAGCTCCCGGATCAGGTCGAAGGGGATGCGGCGCTTGGCGTACTCCCTGAGACTATCCAGCATTAAATTGCGTGAAATCGAGTCCATGCTTGCCATTAAAAGCTCCTTATGATATTTTCGCCGTTTCGCAATCCGCAAGATACCCCTTTATCTCCGCGATTATTTTTTCCGCGAAAGCCCTGTCTTCCAGGCCCTCGGCGTTTATGAAAACGTTCTCGGCCGCGCAGCGTATCGCGGTCTCCAGCTGGTAGCGGGCGCTGCGGTAGTCGGACGCCACGTGGGCGGAGACGGAACCGCCGCAGACGCCGAGCCCGGCCAGGGCCTCGGAAGCCAGGCGGGCGGTCTTCAGCGGGACCTCGGCGGCGTGCTTCAGCGCCGCCTGCATCTTCACCTTGCGCTCGGGGTTGTCCTTGGGGATCTTCAGCGCTTCCATGAAGCTGTCGTAGGAGGCTGCGTCTTCGGCGACGCAGCCCTGCAGCGCGGCCTTATGCCCGCCCAGGCTGTCGAAAAGGGAGCGCAGCGCCGGCCGCTTGGCCTCGTCCAGCTTCTTGCCCCGGAGCGTGATCCCTATGGCCATAGCCCCGAGGGCGCAGCCCATAGCGCCGTTCACCCCGGCCGCTGACCCGCCGCCGGGCGTAGGGTCGGTAGTGGCCAGCGCGTCCACGAACAGGTTCGCCGCCGCCTGCCAGGAGCTGAGCAGCTTCAGCAGTTTAGTCTCCAGCACCTGCTCGTCTTTCTTAAAATCCTTAACCTGCAGGGCTTCCACGGCATAATCCGTAATCGCGTCCTGGGTGGTCAGGCCGATAAGCTCGGTTCCGGTGACCGCTATATTTTTCGGCAGCAGCTCTTTGGCCAATTCGTCCATCACGCGCTTTATGGAAGTGGTGCGGTAATCGGTAAGCACCGTGGACATCTGAACCTGTCCCTTGGACTCAAGGAAGATCTCCTTGGCCCGGAGCGCGGGCAGGCCGCCCCCGGAAGTCCTGATTTTTTTTGCGAGGGCCTTGGCGAATTCCATGTCGGTAGTAGCCAGGTTCACATTAAAATTCACTATCTGGTTGCGCGCCCCCACGGCCATGGCGCCGGCGGTGGGATGAATATGATTGGGACCGAAATCCGGAACGCGCTCAGGGTTCTTGCCGATATCTTCGCGCAGGCCCTCGAACTGGCCCTTGCGGACCTTGGCGAGGTCGCGCCGGTTTTCGTTCCGCGCGGCCTTGTCATAAAGATAAACGGGAATGTTCAGTTCGCGACCGATCCGCTCCCCGGCTATGCCCGCCAGTTTAACGCAGTCCTCTATGGTGGAATCCATTACCGGGATAAAAGGAGCCACATCCGTAGCTCCCATGCGGGGATGCTCTCCCTTGTGGTGGTTGAGGTCTATAAGCTGCGCGGCTTTTTTGGTGACGGCGAACATGGCGTCCGCGGCGGTTTCCACCGGGGCGATAAAGGTGAGCACGGTGCGGTTATGGTCGGCATCTTTCTCTACGTCCAGGATAATCACGCCCGGAACAGACCTGGCTGCGTCCACTATAGCGTTGATTTTGGAGAGGTCCCGGCCCTCGCTGAAATTAGGAACACATTCTACGAACTTTCCCATAAACCTCCATTAGCGTTAAAGCGGGTCAGGCCTGCTGCCTTGGCTGAACAGGACGCCATTCGCTTTACAGTAAAAACTGCGTTTATATATATATTATAACTAAAATGCCGTAAGGACTGAAAGACCGGGATTTGACCGGAAGAGCAAAAACCCGCTTTTGGCGGGTTTTCGCTTCCCCATACCGCGGGGAGTTTCAGGTGGAAGTCGCATATAGCTGACTCCGTTTATACTGTAGCAGAGAAACCCTGACTTGTCAAGGGATACCGACAGGGTTGCCGACAGGGGTACTGAAAATATTCCCCGTCGCATAGCCGCTCGCTCCGGGATCAAGGCGCTATTTCTTATCCCTCCACACCCCGTATGTCACTACGAACATTATATTAAAACTGTCTACGGAATCAAGGCTCAGGTTGGCCCCCTTCATGTTGAAGATATGATGCCAACGCAGGTCCAGGGCGGCCATTGTTTCCCACCAGAACGGATACGATACTCCGGCCCCGAGATTCATCCCGCCGCTCGAACCGGAATCAGAGCCGTGCCGGATACCGTCAGCGACATAAGCGGGCTGGTTCCACTGGTAAACACCGGCGCCGAGGATGCCGTAATAAGCCTTTTCCCCTGCAGGAAACGCGGCTTTTACAAAAGGGGTCAGAGAAAAAACCCTGAGCTCCAGCCCGGGCACCTGCCGGTGCTTATGACGCAGGGCGTAAAAAGACTCCAGGCCGTAGCTCAGAACCTCGTCCACTCTTTTAGAGGCCGCCAGGCTTAAAACGGGGGAGGGCTTGAAGCCGCTGTCTTTATCGCCCCAATGGCCGCCAAAAGGCAGAGACCAGCCCAAGCCTCCTGAAACATACCCGGCAAGGTAGCGGGTAGGTTCGGGCAGGTCGCCAAGGTCCGGCAGGTTCTGGGCACGGGCCGGCAGCGCGCAGACCGCCAGGAGCAGAGAAAGGAACAGTTTCATTTCCCTCCCCGCGGCATAACGCCTATTCCGGTTTTTACCCGGTCCAGGGAATAGATCCCGTCTTTTGAAAGAAAAGAAGCGCCGCGCATCCCGCCGTTTTTTATAAAAAAAGGCGTATCCAGGTCTATAAAGTCGAAACCGCCCAGGCCGCCCGAGAAATGCGCGGCGGCCGCGGACGCGAGCTCGCTTTCAAGCATTTCCCCCATCATAAGCTTAATCCCGGCTGCGCGGGCCAGGGCCCAGACTTCGCGGGCGCGCAGGAAACCTAGCTTGGTGAGCTTTATGTTAACCGCGGTAACCGCCTTCCTGCGTATAAGGTTGTAAACGTCGTCGAGCGAATACGCGGATTCGTCGGCGCAGACAGGCATCGGCAGGCGCCTGGAAAGATAAGCGAGGCCGTCCGTATCGTCTTTCGGGACGGGCTGCTCCAGGACCCGGGGCCTTATCCCCCGCAGCGCCAGCTCCCTGATAAATTTTTCAGCGTCTTTGGCGCCGTAGGCGCAATTGGCGTCCAGGTAGACAGCGCAGCCCGGCGCGGCTTTTTTTACCGCCTCCAGGCGGCGAAAATCCTCGTCCCTGTCGGATCCGGTCTTTACTTTAAAGATACGGAATCCGGCGCGGCGCATTTTCAGCGTAAAATCATAAGCCGCCGCGGCGCCGCCTATCACCACGGTGATATCTGTCTTAAGGCGCGGCGCCCGCCCGCCGTAGAATTTCCAGAGCGAAATCCCCTGCAGCCTGGTCGACAGGTCCAGCAAGGCCATCTGGGCCGCGGCAAGTGCCGCCCTGTTGCCGTCCAGCGCGCTCTCAAGCCGGCACATAGCGCCCAGGTAATTAGCCGCGTCTTGCCCTTCCAGAAACTGGCCGGCCCTGGCCAGGCTTTTAACAGTGCGCGCCCGGGTCTCGCCTGTAATATGGGTGGCGATAGCGGCTTCCCCGAAGCCTTTTATCCCGCCCGCCGCTTCAAGCGTAAAAATTACGTTTTCAAGGCTGCGGTGACTGCCGCTGGAAATTGTAAACGGCGTGAACAGTTCAGCGTCCATCTCCCTGACAGAAAACTTCTTGATAATCGAGTCTTTCATTTGCCCTTCTCTTTTTCAGGTGTGATTTCCCGGCCGAGAATCATCAGAGATATCACCAGCATAAAGATCAGAACGCTCTGCACCAGCAGCAGCCAGGTCCCCGCAATGGAGGCGGTATGCCTGATATTCCAGGCGCCGAGCCCGAGGCAGATATTGAGCAGAACTATAAAACCCACTGTCTGCTCCACGCCCATGCCGATCTTCATCAGGCGGTGGTGAAAATGGTCCTTGCCGGTGTATTCCAGCCATTCCTTCAGGTTCCTGACGCTGCCGTTCCTGATTCTGGAGACAGTGGTGTAAATAATATCAAAAATAGGAATACCCAGGATGAGCAGCGGCGTGGAGAAAGAGATGGCCGGACTATCCGTGGCCCAGCTGCCGTAAAGAGCCAGGCAGCCGAGGATGAACCCTATAAAGGTGGATCCTGAATCTCCGAGAAAAACCTTGGCGGGCCGCCAGTTCATTCTCAGGAAACCGATACAGGCGCCGGCCAGCGCCGCCGAGATAAAAGAAAGCGGGTACTGGTCAGACTTCCAGCCAATCCCGAGAAACAGCAGCGCGCAGACCGCGCCCATGCTGGAAGCCAGACCATCTATCCCGTCCATAAAGTTGAAAGCGTTGATTATTCCTACCAGCCAGACCACGGAAAGTATTGTGGAAATAGCGTAGCCGAAAGGCATTTTAAGCGGGAAGCTTAAGTGCAGGCCGAAAAAAGTAACCACCAGGGCCGCCACGGTCTGCCAGAAAAGCCGGGTTTTAGCGGAAAGCCCCTTCCAGTCGTCAAAAAAACCGAGCAGGAAGATTATAGTCCCGCCGAGCATTATGCCGTATACTTCCCTCGAAAATTGCAGGTTGCGGAGAACCGCGGCCATAAAAGCCAGGAAAACCGCGACTCCCCCCAGGCGGGGAACAGGGAAGGTGTGAACCTTGCGCGGATCGGGAATATCCATGGCGCCGATCCTGACGGCCAGCCGCGCGCTGAGCGGGGCGAGCAGGAAAACGGAAAACATTGAAATGAGGAAAAGGTAGAGCCAGCGCAGCCCCTCGGTCCAGGTCCAGGCGGAGAACCCGCCCGGCGGCAACAGGAGTAAAAGCAGGATCAGGACGACCAGAGAGAAGAAACCTCCCTGTCTGTGTTTCATTTACAATCCAGCAGCGAATCCAGCATCAGGCGCCTGGCCACAAAACCCTCGGCATACTTAACCCTGTCCTGGTAGCCGCGGAAAATAGCCGCCGCTTTCGCGCTTTCTACGATGGAGAGATTTTTAACCCTGGTTTTATAAACCTGGGAGCTGTGGCATTTAAGCAGCGCAACTTTCTTCGCTATAACGGGCTCTATATCCATGAAGATCCCGGGGTTAAAATCCATGGTAGTGGGCACTTCGTAGAACATCAGGTTCTTTATATAGCGGGCGGCGGTCTCTACCGCCTGCGCCACGTTCCGGTGGTCCTGGTGGGTATCTGCGGCATGGTTGACGAACACCATGTCGGGCTTGACGAGTTCTATCTTTTCCTCTACCGCGCGGATGAGCTCGCGGTTAAGAATTACGCCGGTATCTTCAAAACCGCCCCAGTAGAGCTTTGCTTTTAGCATGGCGGCCGAACGCTCCTGTTCCGCGCGCCGCATCTCGGGTTTTCCGCCCACAGAGCCGCAGGTCAGGACCAGCATGTGTATTTTGTGACCCTTGGCCGACATCTTGCAGAAAGCACCGCCGCAGCCTATCTCAAGGTCGTCAGGATGCGCGCCGATTCCCAGTATTTTCATAAATTATGCATTAGGCAGATTGGCGGACCGGAAGACTAGAGGCTTGGCCGTAAGGCCTGCCGCTCCCAAATCAGTACTCTAATCGTCCAACCGCTAATCCTCCAGTCCTCTGCCTACCGGCTGCTTTCCACGCCTTCGCTGACAAGGGCTTCCGTTATTGTCCGCTCTCCCCTGGAAAAAGCGGCGAGCATGCTCAGATTGGCGAAATTATTTATCCAGCGGGGGATCCCGCCGGAGCGCTCGTAGATCATTTCAAGGGCTTTTTCGTCGAAGATATTCCCGGTCAGGCCGGCAATTTCAAGCCGGTGCGCGATATACTTCACGGTCTGGTCGTAATCAAGGGGTTTGAGCTGGTAGCTGAGCGTTATGCGCTGGCTGAACTGCTTATTCGAGTCCAGTTTTTCCTTAAGTTCCGGCTGCCCGCTGAGGATCAGCGTCAGTAAAAACCGGGTCTCGGTCTGGAAATTCAACAGCAGGCGCAGCTCCTCGAAAACATTCTCGTCGTTTATCAGCTGGGCCTCGTCTATGGCCACCACCACGTGCTTCCCGTCCTGCATGGTGTCGCGCAGGAAGCGCTCTATGCCCATCAGCACGTCTTCCTTCTGCTTCGGGACATTATACCCTGTAAAATTATGGAGGATTATCTTAAGCAGCCCCAGGTCGTCCAGGCGCGGGTTCTGCACTGAGGAGAAAACGTAGCCTTTCTTCCTGAACTGCCGCTCCAGCGCCTTTAAAATGAGCGTCTTGCCGGTTCCGTAGGCGCCGGTAATTACCGCACAGGCCTTCTTCTCCTCCACCACATAGGAAAGCCTTGAAAAGGCTTCCTCGTGATTTTCGGACTCAAAGAAAAAATCGGTATCGGGAGTATTCTCGAAAGGCAATTTTTTCAGGTTCCAGTGCTTCTGATACATAAGCAATATTTAATTATATATAGCTGCGGAAAGCAAGCGAAGGGAAACGGCCCGGGAGCGGGAGGAAAACACGGCCGGACAGCGTTCGCGGACATAAAAACCAGGGCCCGCGCTGTCCGGTTTTCAGGCCAGCCTCTTGCGGAGACAATCCGCGCGGTAAGCGTCGCGTTCTGCCGGGCTCAGTTCGCGCCCCGCGGCGGCCTGTATATGCGCGGGCTGCATCAGCAGCGTCACCTGGTTAAAGGTGCTGAAATCCATGCCTATATCCCAACCCATGGCGGCGCCCATGCGCGCCAGGGAAATATTATGCATAAACTCCTCATAGGAGAGAGTCCGGGCGTGTTTCAGCAGGCCCAAAGCCCTGAAGACGGCGTCTTCCGTTTTAAGCCTGAGGCCTCCTTTGACCAGGGTTTCCCTGGCCGCTATTTCCTGGCGTATTAAATTTCTTATCACTCGGTCTATATTCTGACAAAATTCCTCTTCGCTGCGGCCGAGGCAGGTGGCGTTGGCGATCTGGTAAAAGTCCCCGAGCACGTAAGTCCCCTCCCCGTAAATACCCCGCGCGGTGACCCCCAGGTGGGAAAGGTTTTCAAGCACCCGGGGCATCTGCCCCAGGCGGGAAAGCGCAGGCAGATGGGCCAGGCAGGAAACCCTCATCCCGGTGCCCGTATTAGTCGGGCAGGCCGTCAGGAAGCCGAACCTGGAGCCGAAGGCGAAAGGCAGCTCGCGCCCGAGGGCCTCGTCCAGCTTAAGCGCGGTCTTAAAGGCCTCCTCGATAGCGAAGCCGGAAGTCAGGCACTGCAGGCGCAGGTGGTCTTCCTCGTTTATCATCACAGAGAGGTCTTCACCGTTAGCTATGGCCGCTCCGGCGGGGAGCACGGCGGCGGCCAGGGCATATGAAACATGATGCCGCTCCACCAGAAAACGCTTCTCAAGCTGGCCCAGCGCCTCTATTTTAAAGTAATGGCCCCGCGGGAAAAGCCCGGTATGTTTTGCAGCCGCAAGCACTAGACGGCGTATCTCGGATAATTGGCGCGGCTCGGCGCGGTTAGGAAAGGGAAAGCCCTCCAGGTTGCGGGCAAAGCGCACCCGGGTGGAGAAAATCATTTCAGGCCAGGCGCCGCGGGCGTTAGCCCAGGCCACCTCGGGGCGGAAGCTCTTAATGACGTCCATCGCGCCCCTCCAGCTGCTTCAAAGAATCACGCAAACGGGCGGCGGATTCAAAATCCTCTTTTACCACGGCGTCAGCAAGGGCGGCGCGAAGCTCCTCCACGCGCCGGGCGATTTCCGACTTGGAAAGTTTAAGCGCCGAGCCGCGCAGGTAAGTCCGGCCTGTATGCTGGGTAGCTCCGTGTATCCTGGCCATCAGCTCGGTCAGCTGGGCGTCAAAGCCGGCGTAGCATTCGGGGCAGCCAAGGCGGCCGCTTTCCTTGAACTCTGAATATTTGTAGCCGCAGGCGCCGCAGCGCAAAGTCTTCTTTTCGGCAGGCAGGAAATCCTTAAAATAGCCGCTCATATTGCCGACGATATCGGAAATATTGAAAGCCCCCGTTTCAAGGCCGAAGCCCATACCTTTTTTTGCGGCGCAGGCGGGGCAGAGGTGCATCTCTCTTACTTTGTTGTTTACAGCCAGTTTAAGAAAAACAGCCGCGCTCTTCTCCCGGCATTCTTCGCACATCATTTTGCGGACTCCTCAGGCAAAAGCCTGCCCCCGCCCATGCGCAGAACCTTGTCCGCACGGCGGGCAGCCTCTTCATTATGCGTCACCATCAGCACGGCGGTCCCCATGCCGGCGGCGCGCCGCAGATCGTCCAGTATGACCCCGGAATTGTGGCGGTCCAGGTTGCCGGTAGGCTCGTCGGCAATAAGCAGGGCCGGGTTATTGCACAGCGCCCTCAGCATGGCGGCCCGCTGTTTTTCTCCGCCCGAGATCTCCATCGGGAACTTCCCGGCGATAAATTCCAGGTCGAAGCGCTTGAGCAGCTCCAGGCCGCGCCCGGGGCTTTGCTTTCCCGAAAGGCGCGCAGGCATCTCGATGTTTTCAAGCACCGTGAATTCCGGAAGCAGCGAATCGAACTGAAACACGAAGCCTATATTTTTCAGGCGCAAAACCGCTTTCTCGGATTCCTTCAGGTCTTCGAGCCTTTTGCCGAACAGCTTCAGCTCGCCGCTGTAGGTATCGTCCAGCAGGCCGATAATATTGAGGAAGGTGGATTTACCGGAACCCGACGGGCCTATGATAGAAACGAACTCCCCTTTCGAGATGTAAAAATCCAGATTTTCGAGCACGATTATCTGCTCGTGGCCCTGCGTATAGGCCTTGCCCAGGCCGGAAATCTCGATAATTTTATCCATAGCGTATCGCGTCTATCGGGCTGATCCTGGAAGCCCGCAGAGCCGGGTATACGGCGCTGAGCATGCACAGAAAGTAGCTGACGGCGGCTGTGAACAGGATATTCCGGAACTTAAGCTCCACCGGAACTTTTGTGACGTAATAGATATCGGCCGGCAGCTCCACTACCGGGTACACGGCGATAAAGACCGAAACTCCCACGCCGAGGATCAGGCCGAGGGTTATCCCGGTTATAGCTATCAGGTTCCCCTCCCAGAAGAAGACCCGCCTTATGAACCCGGGGCCCGCACCCAGAGCGCGCAGGATACCGATATCGCGCAATTTTTCAACGCTCATCATAAGCAGGTTTGAGGCTATATTGAAAGTCGCCACTAGTATTATGAGCGCCAGCACCAAAGACATCACGAACTTTTCCAGCTTAAGCGCCGCGAACAGGGTCTGGTTCATATCCGCATAGGTCTTCACCGTATACGAGAAGCCCAGCGCTTTACGCAGGTCAGCCGCCGCTTCGGGGGCGGATTTAATATTCTTCAGCCGTACCCCCACGCCGTTGGCGCCTCCGCCGAGGCCGAAAAAATCCCCGGCCGACCGCATTGAACAATAGGCCATGGTATTATCAAATTCGTAATAGCCGGTGCGCACCAGGCCGGTTACCCGGAATTTCCTCATTTTAGGAAGGATGCTCATCCCGGTGGAAGCGCCCTGCGGAGAAACCAGCACGGCTTCGTCGCCGAGCCAAAGCCCGAGGTTCTTTGCAAGTTCCTCGCCAAGCACAAGCTCGGGGAGCGCGTCCTTAACGGGAGTTTCCTCCCACCATGCGCCGCGGGTGAGAGAATCTTTAAGACTATTTACGGAGAATTCAGCGGAGGTATCGAAGCCCTTTACCACCACCCCTGAAGAGCGGTTGTCAAAAGTAAGGATAGCCTGGCCCAGCACAAAAGGAGACTCCGCGGCCAGGCGCCCGTCGCTCTCAAGAGCGGCACGGACCGCTTCAAGGTCCCTCGGCTGCATCCGGCCGTAGATGGTGAGATGCGCCTGCGCGTCAACTATTTTTTTCTTGATATCAGACTGGAAGCCGTCCATTATGGCCAGCGTAACGATAAGCGCTGCAACCCCGAGCGCGACTCCCGCGACCCCGATAACGGTCGTTACCATGGAGAACAGGCCCTTTCTCTTTGCCAGCAGGTAGCGTCGGGCTATAAAGAATTCTGTAGACATATTACCAGGATCAGGGCCGGCGGCGAAAGAATAATATCGCGGGCGGCTCACTTCTTCACTGCCCGCCCCCCGCCTGCCGCTATTGCGGCTGGTCGGGACGGAGCAGCGGGAAAAGTATAACTTCGCGGATGGAAGGCTTGCCGGAAAGAAGCATGGTCAGGCGGTCTATGCCTATGCCGATGCCGCCCATCGGCGGCATACCGTATTCCATAGCTTCTATGAAATCCTTGTCCAGGATATCCGCCTCGCCGTTATTTTCCTCTTCCTGCTGGCGAAGCTGCTCTACCAGGCGGCTCTGCTGGTCTTCCGGGTCGTTGAGCTCGGAGTAGGCGTTGGCTATTTCCTCTGTTCCGGCGAAAAACTCGAACCTTTCTACCAGCGACTCGTCTCCCGCCTTGCATTTGGCCAGCGGTGTTACGGCAGTGGGATAATCCATTACAAAGGTGGGCTGCTCAAGGGAAGCCAGGATCTTTTCGTCCATGATGCGGTCAAAGAGCTTGGCGGAAGTAGTGTCCGAACCGTGCTCGATATGAAGTTTCTCAGCCAGTTTTTTAAGTTTTTCCCTGTTAAAAGCCTTGCCTTTAAGAACCTCGTGAATGTCTTCACCGGTTTTCTTGAGCCATTCCCCGGGCAAAGACATGCGGCGGAACGGGGGCTTGATATTGATCTTCATCCCGTTGTAATCAATGGTATCGGCGCCTATTATAGCGGCGCATTTCTCAAAGATGGTCTCTACCAGCTCCGCCATGCCGTTGTAGTCGGAATAGGCCTTATAGGCCTCCAGGGTGGTGAACTCGGGATTATGGCGGGTATCTACGCCTTCATTGCGAAAAACGCGCCCTATTTCATAGGCGCCGTCAAAGCCGCCGATAAGGAGCTTCTTAAGCGGCAGCTCGGTTGCGATACGCATGTAGAGCTCGTATTTGTACGCGTTATGGTAGGTGATAAAGGGCCGCGCCGAGGCGCCGCCGGCCTGCGCGCAAAGCACGGGCGTCTCCACTTCCAGGTAACCGTCCGAGTTCAGCACGTCCCGGATGGACGCTACGATCCGGGAACGGCGGATAAATATGGTGCGGGCCTCCTCGTTCGAGATCAGGTCCAGGTAGCGCTCACGGTACCGCGCCTCAGCGTCTGTCAGGCCGTGGAATTTTTCAGGCAGGGGCCTTACGGACTTTGAAAGCACGGTGAGTTTCTCGGCATTCACGGTCAGCTCGCCGGTATGCGTAACAAACAGCTTCCCCTCCACCCCGAGGAAATCCCCTACATGCATCTGCTTCTTGAACAGGTCGTAGGATTCTTCTCCGACGGAGTCTTTTTTCACGTAGATCTGGATCTTTCCGGTACCGTCCTTGAGATGGGCGAAGGCAGCTTTGCCCATGACGCGCATAAGCACCATGCGCCCGGCTATCACCACGGGGGTTTCGGCCGGACACTTCGCTGCCTGTGCTATTTTATGAGTGAGTTTGAACCGGTGCGGGAAAGGGTCCACACCCTTCTCCCTTATGGCTTTTATCTTGGCGTAGTTATTGGCGACTATTTCATTGATGCCGGAATTAGGGGTAGTAGTCATTTTTTTGAGGCTATCGCGTCCTTTACTATTTTTACCAGGTTCTTGGGTTCGAACGGCTTTTCCACGAAGGCGAAGATATTGGAGGCCAGTTCGAAAAGGTCCTTCATCTGCCCTTTGGCGGTGAGTATTACTATGGGGATATGGCTGAGCTCGTCTATTTCCTGCAGCTTGGACTGCAGGGTGTAGCCGTCCATCTCAGGCATCATTATATCCAAAATTATAACATCGGGAAGAACGCGGCCCGGGTCTTTGGAAGTAAGCTTATTATAAGCTTCCAGGCCGTTGTAAGCCTCATAGACTTCCAGCTTTTCGCGCTCCATCAGAACTTTTATCAGGTACACTACGTCTTTCTCATCGTCAACTACCAATACTTTTGACATAAGTCTCCCGTAGAATGCAGCGAAGGATAGCGGCCGCACCCGGCCGTATATTTACCAGTTATCTTACTAGAAAAATCATTATAAAGACAAGAGGCAGGCGCGCAGGGCACATTCAAGGTGCTAGGAGCCTGTCCGACATAAGGCTTTCGTGGCGAAAGTGACGATTTTGTGCCGAGCCGAAGCGACGCGAAACGAGCACCCTCGACGGAGGTGTAAGTTGAGCGGCGCAAAGGCGCAGGCCAAAAGCGGCAATTGCAGCCGAAATTGCTTATGTCGGACAGGCTCCTAGTGCGACAAAATCGTTAAAGACCTCTGCCGGTGTCCGAAAGCCCAAACACTTTCTGGGCCGATTATTAAGTCAC
>MNUR01000027.1 GCA_001871115.1 Elusimicrobia bacterium CG1_02_56_21
CTGGATATCATCTCTACCGGCACTGCTGTAAATATTTACGCGCAGATCTGGCGCGACGGCTCTGGAACTGTTGTAGCTACTGTGACTTCCCAAGGCTATTTCTACGGTAATGGCTCCGGACTGACCGGGATAAGCGCAAGCGACGCCACCAAGCTGCCGCTGGCCGGCGGCATCATGACCGGACAACTGACCAACACCTCCTCAGTCACCATAACCGGCAATGGCGGCGGGCCGTACGGCCTGCAGGTGTCGTCTAATGTTTCCCTGGCCGGCGCCCTCTACTCCGCTAACGGCAATATCGGCGTCGGGACGACTAATCCCAACTCGCTCAACGCCGGAACGAAATTAATGATTTCAGGAACAGGTAACCCCGGTTTCGATATGAATTCCACGGACGGCACGGGTTATTCAATGCGCATGTACGAGGCTGGAGCAATGATCGGCGATATTACAGCCAATAGCGGCAATATGTATTTTGATTCCCAAAACGGTTCAGCCGTACATTTGCGCGCCGACCCTGATTATCTTGGCGCGAGCAATCTTTACCTTGAGACAGGAAAAGCTCAACGGTTGACTATCTTGGGCGGAGGTAATGTCGGCATCGGAACGGTCTCTCCCGCGGAAAAACTGGACGTGGCGGGCGTTATAAGGTCAACAAACACTATTTATCCCGGCGACGGCCTCGCTTTCCAGTCAATTCGCGGAATCTCAGATGACGCGTTAAACTACAGAACGGTGTTTTCATCGAGTGTCTACATGGTCGGCTATTCCTCCGCGGCTAAATATTACGGCGACGGCTCCGGGCTTACCAATCTCACGGGGACCGATGTCAGCAAACTGCCTCTCTCCGGCGGTTTTATGAGCGGCCAGCTTACCACTACCTCCACTATAACCGTGCAGGGGAACGCTTTCTCCGTGGGCGGCTCCACGCTGGTGGTCAAGAACGGCAAGGTCGGCATCGGAACCACGGTCCCGCTGACCCCGCTGGATGTTAGAGGCGTCATCAGCAACGGGGACGCCGACTTTATTTTAGGTAAGTATGATTCCCGCAGTCAGGGTTCAAATACGGGCAATCGGGCACTTGCACACATAGACGCCAGTGTAGATGCGTCGAAACCCAATGACCTGCTTGTCCTGAACTTCCAGGGGGATTTTGAAGGCGGCCTAATGATCGCGGGTGGGGGAATGGGTAGCGGCACTCCCAATCTCTACGTTAGTGCCGTCTCTCCGGGGAATGTCGGCATCGGGACGGTGACTCCCGGTGAAAAACTGGATGTTGCTGGTGTTATAAGGTCTACAGGAGCAATTTATCCCGGCACTGGCCTTAATTTCCAGTCAAATCGCGGGATGACAGACGACGCTTCACAATATAGAACGGTATTCTCCTCAAATGTCTATATAATCGGCTATTCCTCCGCAGCTAAATATTACGGCGACGGCTCCGGGCTCACCGGGGTTTCCGCCAGCGACGCCACCAAGCTGCCGCTGGCCGGGGGCGTACTTACCGGTAACTTAACCATGGGCGGAAATAATATCTATACCGCCAGCACCATAACCGCCTCGGGAGACATCACCGCCGCGCGCTACCAGATAAACGGCAGCACCATGGTGGCTATACTGCCCGGCACAAATAGTATCGCTTACGGTGTGAAGGCGGGAGCTATTAATACCGGAAATTATAATGTTTTCATCGGTAACTCCGCGGGCGCATCCAACACTACCGGCAATTATAACACCGCGAACGGCTATGCTGCCCTCTACTCCAACACTACCGGTGGTAATAACACCGCGAACGGCTATGCTGCCCTCTACTACAACACTACCGGTGGTAATAACACCGCGAACGGCTATTATGCCCTCTTCAACAATCAAACAGGTTCGGCCAATTCCATTACGGGTTATCAGGCAGGCTATGGCGCAGCCTCAAGTTCCTTTTCAAGCTCAACGTTAATGGGTTACCAGGCGGGATTTTCCTTGGTCAACGGCTCTGCCGATAATCTATTCCTGGGATTTCAAGCGGGATACGCTGTAACCACCGGCACCGGGAATATCGTTATCGGTTACAACAAGGGTACCTCTGCGCCTGCCGCTAATAACGAGCTTAATATCGGCGGGGTGCTTTACGGCGACCTCTCCGCCAAGACCATAGGTATCTCCACGCGCGTGCCGCAGGCGGCGCTGGATATTGTTTCCACCGGCACTGTCCAGACGCAGTTCGCGCAGATCTGGCGCAATTCCGGAGGCACTATAATCTCGTCGGTATCAGCCACCGGCGTAGCGATGGCCTCCAAATTCGTGGGCGACGGCTCTGCGCTTACCGGCGTCAGCGGCAGCGACGCGACGAAGCTGCCGCTATCCGGCGGCGTGCTTGCCGGCGATCTGGAGGTAGGGGCCGATTCCACCATGACAGTGACCGGAAACGCTTTCAGCGTGGGCGGTTCCACGTTTGTCGTAACTGCCGGGCACGTTGGAATTAACTGGAGCTCTCCGGACGTACCCCTGGTAGTCAACTCAGTGGCCGGCGAAGCTTATATCGCCAAGCTGGGACTGAACGGCGTCACTATCTCCACCGGCGGCGCCATACAGACAACTGGTATCGGTTACGGTACAGTAAGCGGCAACGCGCGCGGCGAGGGAGCAACAGACCTGCAGACCATACGCGGGGCAGCAACGCAGGTGGCCGGTGGAAAGCATTCCACAATAGCCGGCGGACATTATAACACCGCTTCGGGCTTATATTCGGCCGTGCCGGGAGGAAGCTATAACACCGCTTCCGCGCCGTACTCTTTCGCCGCCGGCTACGGGGCCCAATCCACGGCACAGTCCGCCTTTACCTGGCAGGATTCCGGCGGGTGGTTCCTGAATAACAATGTCCAGGACCGCACCGTCTTCAAGAGCAAGGGCGGTTTTATCGTGACCGGTTCCACTAACACCAATATGCTTGGCAACATCGACCGCGGGATAATGATGACCGGTAACGGTATGCTGGGCATTTCCACCGGCGCGCCGCAGGCGGCTCTGGATATTGTTTCCACCGGCACTGTCCAGACGCAGTTCGCGCAGATCTGGCGCAATTCCGGAGGCATTGTAATCTCGTCGGTATCAGCCACCGGCGTAGCGATGGCCTCCAAATTCGTGGGCGACGGCTCCGGGCTCACCGGGGTGTCAGGCAGCGACGCCACCAAGCTGCCGCTGGCCGGG
>MNUR01000012.1 GCA_001871115.1 Elusimicrobia bacterium CG1_02_56_21
AAACAATAGCGGAGCTTTACGGCCGCCGCGCTTTCCCAGGGTTTAAAACTGATTTAGAGCTGTTTAAATTATATCCTGCAGAATTAGATATTGTCTGACGCCCCGTTATTTTGTGGAATACGTTGAGAGGCAGGGAGGGGCTATGAAAAAAAATCTAGAGCGGGGCTTTACACTTATAGAGCTAATGATAGTAGTGGCTATAATCGGCATACTTTCCGCCGCAGCCATTCCTAAGTTCGCGGAACTTATAAAAAAATCCAGGGAGGGCGCCACCCTGGGCCACCTGAGCGCAATAAGAAGCGCCTTGCGTATTTATTACGGGGATAAAGAGGGGCTGTTCCCTGCCTGCCCCTCGGGGCCTAACAGTACCTTGCTCCAGTCAGCCATGATCCCTAAATACCTGGACAAATGGCCCGATGCAGTCACTCCGGGGCGTCACCCAAGCGCGGTGACAGTGGATGTTATCAGCGGCGGGGATCCCGCCGACTCGGACCCTACTGACGACGGGGAATGGGTATATGTCGGCAACAGTTCGGACCTCGACTGGGGACGGATAAATGTCGAGTGCTACCATCAGGACCTGAAAGGGGTGGTCTGGAGCACTTACTGAAGCCAGCTAACCGCGCTTTTTGTAATATAATCTTAAGATTACGGCCCAGCCAGGCGCCGGACAGCGGGGTTACAGGGAGGTCTTATGAAGGTTCTTATTGTTGATGACAATGTCCTTACCAGGACAATGATAAAAGATGTGCTGCTGGAAATGGCCCACCAGGTTGCGGGTGAGGCGGAGAACGGCGACGAAGCTATTAAGCTGTATAAAGAGCTGAGCCCCGACCTGGTCCTCCTGGACCTGATAATGCCCGGAAAAACAGGGCTGGAGGTTTTAGAGGAGCTCAGGTCCATAAACCCGGCGGCCAAGGTGGTAATGGTGACGGCCGTACAGCAGGACGAGATCAGCAAGCAGCTTTTTGAAAGAGGGGCGGCGGCGATACTTCATAAGCCTTTCTCGTATGGCGAATTTGAGGCTATGCTCAAGCCGCTTGAATGAAACTTCCGGCTTATGAGCGATAGAAACAGCGGGATTTTAGCGGGCATGACAAAAACAAGCCTCGAGAAGTGCCTGTCCAGGCTCGCTAAAGTTTCGGCCGGAACCTGGGAGGTACTCGGGGTGACCGCCTCCAGTGGAAGCCTGGAAGACGCTGTGAAGCAGCACAATTTTGAAAATCCCGTGGCCTCCGTGGTATATTTCAACCTGACCGGGCTGCCGCTTACAGCGATGCTGATCCTGGATCCGGCGGATATTGACTGCATCTCAAAATGTTTTATGGGCTATTCCTTCCCCGGCGGGCCGGCAACCACGCAGGCCGAGGAAGTTATGCTGCTCGAGCTGGGCAATATAATACTCAATTCCATTGTAAACTCAACGCTGAACGCTTTAAAGAAAAGCGGTATGCCCTCCGTCCCCGCATACCTGGAGGGGGACCTGCCCCGCCTGCTCGAAGGCCTCGGGGCCGGCGCGGAACTAAAACAGAACCTGCGCGTAATAACCGCGAAGCTGGCCATCCGCTGCGACAGCCGCGAAGCTGTCGCCGAGGTTCTTGCCCTGATACCGGAAGAACTGGCTTTGGGGATAGACCCGGCCCAATAAAAAACCGCCGGTTTCCCGGCGGTTCTCAAGACGCTCAAAACATGTTTATTTACTGCCGGGGCCCGAAGCTGCGATGAGCCTGGACTGCAGTTCTTTTAGAGAGGCAAGGGCCGTCTTTTCCTGCTCAATTATTTCTCTGATCATTTCCCGCGATTCGGGCTTCACTATAAGCTTAAGCAGGGCGCGGTAAAGCGTAATACTGCGCTCGGTGCGCGATATGTGAGTCCTGAAGCACGCCTGTATAGAGCGGGCGCCTTCGGTTTTCCGCTGCCTGAAACCGACGCCTTCCTTTGAAATAGTGCTGAGCCCTTTAAGCCGGGTTCTCTTCTGGTTGGAGAGCATTGTGAAAAGCTGGTATAGTTCATCCCCGACCTCGTCGGTCGCGCAGAAAAGGTCGGCTTCTACTTTATAAACGGAAACGTCCGACATCTCTTCGGTTATCAGCACCCGGATAAGTTCTTTTAGTTTCATGTTTATATTCTAGCACGCGGCCAGGCTTAAAAGAAACCGCGCGGCGGTAAACTGCATAAACGACCCGGTCCTGCTAAAGGCCGGCGCCGGATTATAAAGACTCCCGAATAAAAATCCCGGCTACTCGGTTACGGTAAAGCCTTTTGACCGGAGAATTTCTGATACCTGCCCCAGGTCCAGGCCCAGGTGCCCGCAGCCCGTTTTCACGGTCATCAGTTTTCCGTGGGTTTCCCTCATCTGCGGATTTTTGACTCCGGCGAAACCCAGGCCGAACAGGATATCTATAAGCTCCGGGTACTCGGTCGTAAGTTCATAGAGGGTTTTATTCAAGTCCGCTTTTTTTTCTGTCATACCAGCCTCTTTTCGTCTTTAATTTTCTGTATTTTTGTTATGTCCTGGGTTACCTCAAGCGCCCCGAGGTAGCCGCCGTCCGCACCGCGCAGCGCGAAATAGCGGATATGGATCAGCCTTCCTTTCATATTTATCCAGAATTCCTCGAAGTTCCTGGTGCCGGCCCTGAAGGACTTCAGGATATTCTCTACCGCGGCCAGGCTGGCCGGCGGGTGGCAGTTCTGCACTTTGCGGCCGATTATTGTGCGGGCGCGCAGGAAGATCCTCTCCATGCCTTCCGAGAAATAGCGCACCGTGTCCTCGGCGTCCACAAAAGTCAGGTCCACAGGCAGCGCGTTTAAAAGCGCGGTCAGTTCCTGCAGTGAGAAATTCCCGCTGGGCAGGTTTACCGAGGCGCCGGAGAGCGAAGCCGTGTTCTGCTTTATATCCAGCGCTTCCGCGGACGCAGCAGGGGGCTCTATAAAGATATAGCCGGTCTGCGCGCTTTCCCTGAAGATAGCGGCCCAGTCGGCCGGTTTCAGTCTTTCCAGGGAGGAGGGGAAAAGTATGCCTTCTTCCTTGAGAATCATCCCGTCTACTTCCTCCAGCAGCCTGGAAGCGGCTTCGGGAAATTCTTCAGGCCCGGCGCCCAGGGCTGTTTTGAAAAGTCCGCGGATTTCGTCGTGCTTGCCCCACATTACCTTCGACGGGCCGGAGAAGCCCGCTTTCTCCAGGTAAGGAAAAAGCAGCTGTTCTTTGCGCTCATAGTGTTTTTCCACGACCCGCAGTTCCCCGATTAGCTGTTTTATCCAATCCGCCCCTTTCCCGCTCTTAAGGGAGGGCAGCAGGGCGCGGGCGGCCCCGACCCGCCTTTTGATTTCCGTATTTTCCGCTTTGAACAGCGCTACCGGGTGCGCGGGGTCCGAGGGATCCTCCATGCTTTTCTCAAGAGAACCTTTGAACAGCAGGGCGTGAACATTGCAGAATTTCTTTATTTCGTCCGGAGAAACGCCGTCATCCAGAAGCGATTGCTCCAGCTCGAAGATCTCTTTTGAGGTTACAGGGCCGATCTCGGCCTCGAAGCGTTTTTTTGCCTCTTCCAGCGGCAGCCCTTTATGCAGCTCCGCAAGTATCTCTTTTAAAACTTTTTTCCTGTCCGGGTATCCGCCCATAGTCCCTCCTGCCGCTTATTTCTTCATAATACAAAAAATGCTTTAGCGGTGGGGGGGCAATTACATATAATTAATTTCAGCAAAACTTGCCGGCTATGGAGGCTAATATGAGCGTGCTATCGAACATTCAGCTTGAAAAATACGCGGACGCCCTTATCTGGGGGCTGACCACGGCCCATAAAGGCCTGAAGAAATACGACACGGTTCTGGTGCGCTGCGACCTGGAAGGCCGCGAGCTGGGTGAGATAGTGCACCGCAAGCTGATCCAGCGCAAGATAAACGTGATCTTCCGGTTCATGCTGAGCCCCAGGCTGGAGAGGGATTACTACGAATTTTCGGACGAGAAGCAGCGCGGCTTCAGAGATCCCGGCGGCGCGGAGTTCTACTCCGGGCTGAACGGCAATATCTATATACACGCCCCTGCCTCGCTTACCAACCTCAAAGGCATAGATACCAAGCGCCAGTCCCAGGTGGCCATAGCGCGCAAGTATATCCGGGACATAATGACCAGGAACGAGGAAAAGAAAAAGTTCGGCTGGACGCTCTGCACTTATCCTACCGAAGAACTGGCGAAGCAGGCCAGGCTTTCGCTTAAGGAATACGCGAACCAGATAGCCAAGGCCTGCTATTTGAACGAGCCGGACCCTGCAAAGAAATGGGCCCAGGTCTACAAAGACACAATGGCGATAAAGAAGTGGATTGGCGGCCTGGGCATAGATACCCTGCGCACCGAGTCCGCCTCCATGGACTTTGAGGTTAAACTCGGGGATATGCGCAAGTTCCTCGGAGTCAGCGGTCATAATATCCCCAGCTTCGAGATCTTCACCTCGCCGGACTGGCGCGGTACCCGGGGCCGCTATTTCGCCAACCTGCCGGCTTTCCGCGGCGGCAACTATGTAGAGAATATCGGCCTGGAATTCAAGGACGGCCGGGCAGTCAGAATCTCCGCAAAAAAGGGCGAAGAGTACGTAAAAAAGATAATGGCCACGGATAAAGGCGCTTCGCAGCTTGGGGAGTATTCTCTTACGGACCGCCGTTTTTCCAGGATAGACAAATTCATGGCGGATATCCTGTTCGACGAAAACCACGGCGGGAAACACGGCAACTGCCATGTGGCGATAGGGGATTCTTATTCCGATACCTATGCCGGCGATATCTCAAAGCTGACCGCCCGGAAGAAAGTGAAGCTGGGCTACAACAGCTCCGCCGTGCATTGGGACCTGATAAACACCGAAGATAAAAAAGTGACGGCCACCCTGAAGAACGGGAAGAAAGTGACCATCTACGAAAAAGGCCGGTTCAAGTACTAAGCGGTTCCCGCTGTATGCATTATCTTCCCGGTTTACCGCCGGGAAGCTTTATTCTGCGAAGAAGCCCCGGCCGGCCTGATTAAACAGTGACGTTTTTTAAGTATAATTTTGTTAGTTAGAGAGACATCATGGGAATTATGAAGCGTTCGCTTTCCATTATATTATTGTTCATTTGCGCCGTAGCGTCTTTTGCCCAAACTCCCGCCAGCTCTGACGAGGACCGGTTCTTCAGGCTTGAACGCGAGTCGTTGGAGGAGCTTCTTAACATCAAGACCTCCGTGGCCTCCCGTATTCCCGTAGAACTTCGCAGAACTCCGGGCCTTGTTTCCGTCATAACGCAGCAGGACATACGCTACTCGGGGGCCCGGAACCTGGTGGACCTGCTGCGGCAGGTCCCGGCTTTTGAATTCGTGTCGGACGTACAGGGCACGATCGGTCTGGGAGTAAGGGGGAGTTCCGCCATAGAGGGAAAAGTGCGGGTTATCCTGGACGGGGTTACCTATAACGAGGTCATGTACGGGACGGTGCAGTGGGACCGGTTTCCCGTGGACCAGATAGAGCGCATAGAGATCATAAGGGGTCCCGGGTCGGTCATTTACTGCGGGCTCGGCGAGATGGCTATTGTAAATATTATTACAAAATCCCCGGGCGCCGTGGCCGGCAGCAGAGTTTATTCCGGTTACGGGCAGATGGCGGAAGCCCGCGGCCGCGTATACGGGGGGTACCAGTTCGGCAGGGTATCCGGCGATACCAGTTTTTCGGCGCTGGCCCATGTCTCCGCCGCGCAGCGCAGCGACCGGAAGTTTACGGATTTTTCCGGCAGCTCCTACCGCATGAACGGGAATTCCGAACTGGGTTCAAAGAACCTGAATGTTTTCCTGGGTTACAAGGGCCTCGGCCTGCGGTTCATAGCGGATGATTTCCGCCTGTCGGAAAGGGACCACTTCGACGCGGTCCTTTATCCCGGAGCCGCCAAGATAAGCTACCCCGTCTATTCATTCGAGGTAAAAGATTCTTTCCGGGCCGCCGAAAAACTCAGGCTGGAGTCAAAGCTCGCCTTCCAGTACTCTAGGCCCTGGCACGAAACGGACCGGTATTTCCCCTACGATAAAACCGTCCGGAAATACACCGGCGGCCTTACCGCTTTTTACGAGCCGGGCCCTGCAGCCGGCCTGATGGGGGGAGCCGAATTTGTGCAGGACAAGATAGCCGCCCCGGGGGGTGGCGGCGCCCGGTACGATAATCTGGCCCTTTTTGCGCAGGCTTCAATGGGCCTGCCCGCCTTTACCTTTACGGCCGGCAGCCGGCTGGATTCAAACTCCAACAATGGTACGGAACTGTCTCCCAGGCTGGCCTTGACCAGCCAGGTTAACGATTTTAACTTTAAAGCCATTTACAGCGGCGGCTTTCGCGCGCCCACCGCCGAAAACATTGCGCTTAATTCCAAGATCGCCCCGGAGCGCACCACCGCGGCTGAATTCGAAGCCGGGTATAAGGCCAGCGATACCCTGTTCTTTACAGCCAGCGCTTTTGACATAACAATCCGCCGAACTATCCTTTACTTCTATAACCCTGTAACCTACGATGAAACTTATGTAAATTCATCGCGGACCGGGACCAGGGGCGGCGGGCTGGGCCTCAAATATAGTAAAGGCGGAAATTACGCAGATCTGGGCTACATAATATATTCCGCGGCCAAGAACCGCGTGACCCATACCCAGGCCGCTCCCGGTTCTTCCGCTGTCCTGGGGCTTCCCCGCCACAAGGCCGTGTTGAATTCCCGCTATAAGCTGGCAGAAAAGATAACGGCTTCCCCGTCTCTTATCTACCTGTCAAAGCGCTACGGCTATTCCGCCCCGGGCGCCATAAAAGCCTACCCGGAAATACTCCAGGCTAATTTTTATCTGCATATGCAGGATTGCTTTACCCGCGGCCTGGGCCTGGGGTTCGGCGTTTACGATATCTTCGGGTCAAATCACGATTTTATACAGTCCTATAAGGGTGGGCATGCCCCGCTCCCTAACGCTTCGCGCGAAATATTGCTGAAGGCGGATTATGCTTTTTAAAAGCCTTGTCTGCTGCGCGGTGCTTTTTGCCCCCGCGGGGCCCCTTGCCGCCGGGGATACGGTCGCCGTGCTTTCTTCCGCCTCCGGAGTCTACCTGGAAGCCTTCTCGAAGTTCCAGGCCGGGAGCGTAGATAAAATACCCTACTTCGACATTTCCAGGGAGAAGCTGCTGCTTCCGCCCGGTACCCGCACCGTAGTGGCCTTTGGTTCAAAAGCGGCAAGACAGACCTACCCTCCGGCTATAAATCTGGTATATCTATTGGCCCCTGGCTATTTTGTGGACGGGGATAAGCGTAGCGGCGCTACGGTCAAGGTAAGCATGCTCACCCCGGCCGAAAGGCTGCTGACCGGGCTAAAGGAACTTCAGCCCAAACTCAAAAAACTCATCGTATTCTGGCGCTCGTCTGCTTACGCGGACTTGCTGGGCGACTATCCCTCCGCGCTGACCGGGGTGGAAGTCAGGACAGTACAGGTGAAACGGGCGGATCAGCTGCCCGGGCTGCTGCGTTCTGTCATCGGAAGCGCCGACGCCTTCTGGCTGCCTCCTGATCCCCTGCTTATCTCGCAGGAAAGCATAAAAATCTTCAGGGATTTTTCCCTGTCCAACGCTATCCCTATGTATGTTTCCACCAAGGGTTTGGCGCAGAAGGGCGCCTGCGCTGCCATAGGGGTCAGCTTCGCCGAAATGGGGGCCGAGGCGTCCGCGGCCGTCAAGAAGTTGAGCAAGGGAATATCCCTGCCGCGGGTTATCTACCCGGCTAATTCCCAGCTGACCATTAACGTTTCCGCGGCTAAGCGCTGCAGACTCAGTTTCTCGTCAGAAGTCACAGCTAAAGCGGCCTCTCTCCTGCCATGAAACTCTACAGCCGCCAGGCTTGTGTTTTAATTTCGCGGCGGGACGATCCCGTGCTGTAAAATAGACGGGTCCTCTAAGACCGGCCGGTCCGTATGCTTAAATGAGGTAACCCAGGCAGGTAGCCGCTATATAGGTTCCCAGCAGGACGAAACCGAAGGGCCTTTTCATGGTGCCCCCGGAGAAGCGGATACCGGCGCGGAAGACGAGCAGGACCAGCAGCATTGCCGGGAACAGGATCTTGAAGAACTGCGGCGGGGCAAGCAGGCCTCCGCGTGTGACCGCGGCCGCGGCGCCGGATACGAACAGCACGTTTAATATATCGGCCCCTACAATATTCCCTACGGCCAGCTCGCCGTGTCCCTTGCGCGCGGCTGTAACGGCAGTGACCAGCTCCGGCAGCGAGGTCCCGAAAGCTACCAGGGTTGCCGCTATGATAGCTTCCGGTACATGGAGGCGGATGGCGGCTTCCTGCACCGCCGGGATCAGGAGCCAGGAAGAGCCGACCACGACGGCTATCGCGCCCAGGAGTTTGAGGAGAATCAGTAAATTGGAGACGCCTTTTTCTTCCTCGACAACTTCGCAGGGGGCGCATTTAGCCCAGCGTATGGAGAGATAAAGATAGCCTGCAAGAAGGACGAGGAAGAAAAGCCCCGCGGCCTGGGGCAGGCGGCCGCCTGCGCTGAACATAGCTCCGGGGGCGGCATAAGGAATACAGCAGGCGATCAGGAGCAGGCCGGCCCCGAGCTGGATCCAGCCCTGGCGGTTGACCAGACGGGGGTCAAGTTTGAGAGGGGCTATCAAGGTGGCGATGCCGAGTATAAGACCGGTATCACAGATTATTGAGCCTACGGCATTACCCAGGGCCAGGCCGTGGCTGCCCCGCAGAGCGGCCAGCACTGAAACCGCCGCTTCGGGGGTGGTGGTTCCCAGGCTGACGATAGTGGCGCCTATTACGGCCGTCGGCACTCCCCAGAGTACCGAGAGGGTGACAGCTTCCTGTACCAGCAGGTCGGCGCCCTTGCCGAGAGCCAGGAGCATTGCGACTATCATTGACAAAAGCAGGAGCCAGGGCAGGCCATGCACGAAGTTGTTAAGGGCGGCTTCCATTGCGCAATACTTTACAATTTTTACAAGTTGCTAAACAAAAGCCGGCGCTGAAGGCGGAAGCGTTTGCCGTAATAAAAACCTTTGCTTTCACGGCGGGTGACTTATTTGGGATAATATTATTACTATGAGCACGCTTTTCGCTGCGCTGAAAACTGAAAGAGGCCGGCACGTAGCCGGTTCCGTTTTCCTGGCCGGGCTTTCCGCAATGTTCCTGTTCTGCGGCTACGAGTTCATCCGCTCTCCCGCGGAATCTATTTTTATCGACCAGTTCGGCGCAGGCGCCAAGCCCTACGCCATAGCCTGCGTCCCTTTTATGATGGGTGCTATGATCTACGGCTACGGCCGTCTGCTTTCCTCCGTAGGGGCTAAAAAAGCAATGGCGGTTTCAATGCTGGGCAGCTCTGTATTTTTCCTGCTGGCCTGGCTGCTGCTGGGCCATGCCGGGAGATGGCTGGCTTTCCTGCTGCTGGTTTTTAAAGAATCCTATGTCGTGATAATCTCTGAGCAGTACTGGTCTTTCGTTAACAGCGTGCTTAAAGACGAGGAAGGCAAGGTTTTCAACGGCCCGATGGCCGGTCTTGGCGCGCTGGGTTCCCTGGCGGGCGGTTGGACGCTGGGGCATTTCGCGGTGGGGCTCGGCACGGAGACTTTCGTGCTTTTCGCGGCCATCATCATACTGCCGGCGGCCGCGCTTTTCTGGCTCGGCTATAATGAAGCCGGCGAGCCCAAGCCGTCCGCTGAGGAGGCCGGGGGTAAAAAAGGCCATTTACACCTGAGCATCCTGACCGAGAACCGCACGGTGCTCTTTATAGCTTTCATAATCTTTGCGGCGCAGGTGGTGGCCACGGCGCTGGATTTCCGCTTTACCCAGCTGGTGCAGGACTTCATGCCGCTTAAGGATGCCCGCACGGCCTATCTCGGGAACTTCTGGATGAGCGTGAATATTTTCTCGTTCTCAATGCAGTTCCTCGCCACGCCGCTGCTGCTGCGCTATATACCGCGCCGCGGCATTCTTACGGCCATCCCGGCGGTGCATATAGTCACCTGCCTGCTCCTGTTCTTCTACCCCACGCTGGGCCTGGCCTCTACCGCTTTCCTGCTCTTCAAGGGCATGGACTATTCTATATTCAGGGCTTCTAAAGAGACCCTCTATATCCCGTTCTCCTACGATACCCGCTACCGCGCAAAGCAGGTGGCGGACGCTTTCACCTACCGCTTCGCAAAAGGCCTGACGGCCACCTGGGTGTCCGGGCTTAAGACGCTGGGCACTATAGCTCCCGGCTTCTACCCGGCGCTGGGCGTGGTTTTTTCGGGGATCTGGCTGGCGCTGTCTTTCCCGCTTACGGAGAAAAGAAAATAGCCTGTCCGCGGCTTGTGGGATTTGGCGGCCGGGCGGCTTTTTAGCGAATAATTAAAACAGGGAGGCTTTCGCCTCCCTGTTTTTTGCGCGCGGATAAATACCTCTTTTATTCTTCCACTTTGCCGTCACCGCCGCATTTGGTGCAGGTTCTTATTAAAGTGTTATACCCTTTTCCCCCGCAGAAAGAGCAATCCACGGTTTTCTTCCCGTCACAGGTATGGCAAACGTTCTTTCCGTCGCTTTCGCAGGATTCGCAAGTCTCGAACACCGTTCCTTCCCCGGCGCATTCCTCGCATTTCACGCCGTTTTTGCTGCCGGTTCCGTAGCATTCCCGGCACTTTACTTTAACCTGATGTGTTCCGTTGCAAAGGTTGCATCTTTCACGCCCGCTGCCGGAACAGGTAGTGCAGCTTACCTGCCCGCTACTGTTGCAAATGTCGCACTTTACTTCTTTCTCCACTGTCCCCGAGCCTTTACATTCGGTGCATTCTACAAGTATCTTGCGTACGGTTTCGCTGTGAACTATGCCGCCGACCAGGATAGTGCTGAATATTATCGAAAGTACCAATGTTAATCTTTTCATTTTTCCCCCGTTCCTTTTTTTCTCCCCCAAAAAAAGGGGAAGTGAAATATTCCGTTTTCCCTGGCTGCGCCGGATTAAGGTCCGGTCGTGGATGCCCCGGGGCCGATCCCCCGGATTACAAGGAGTGCTGCACTTAAAGCATAGCTGTTTGAAGAGCAAAAAAGCAGGGCCCCCGGGCCCTGAATTTAATAGGACTTAAGACCTACGTCCAAAATCAATTCCGCCCCGGCAACTTACCCTGCTCTGGTTTCAGGAGATTAAGACGCGGCGATAAGCCCTCTGTAGGGAGCGGTCCTTATTAAGCTTTTAAATCGGAGTTAGAAAGTGACGGCAGCGGAAATGCGGTGTACCGAGCCCAGGCCGCCGAAAGGGGAGAAAGAATAATCCAGGTTGTAATCCGTGTAGCGGAGCCCGGCCCCGAAACTCACATTCCTGGAGCCGCTCACTTCGCTTATAGCGCGGGTGTTGAAGCCGGCCCTCAGGAAAACATCCATATCCTCATAGGCAGGGATCTTAACTTCGCCGCCCATCGCAAGGAAGGGCAAATTGTCACGGGCGGCTATTATATCCGCGGTCAGGTTGAAGTAGTCCGACAGCTTGGTGAGGGTGCCCAGGCGCAGGATAAGCGGCAGAGCGGCTTCTTCTTTGTCGTAGCGCAGCGTGCCCATTATATTCTGGGCAGTCAGGCTTATGCGGAAACTATTTTCAAAAAGGTAAGGCATATTGAGGCCTATGTCGGAAGAAACCGTGCTGTCTTCGGATAATATCTTTGATTTTACGAACTTGCCTGTGGCCCCGAGCACAAAACGCTCTTCAGGGGCTTTGTTGAAGCCCGTTATATAGCAGGCAAAGCCCACGCTGACCGCGGCATCGTACGGGGCGAAGGTCCCTAATACCAGGCCGCTGGAGTTGGTCCGGTCTATTTTTCCGTAATTCATGTATTTTAAACCTACGCCCCAGGCGCCGACTTCCCCGGACGTTTCGGCATAGGCGAAATAATCAGTGAATGTCCCGGCCAGGTAAGGCGCGTGCATAAAAGCCATTGAATTCTTTTCCACGTGTATAAGTCCCGCCGGGTTCCAGTCCAGCGCAAAAGCGTCGTCGGCCAGCGCGGAATAGGCTTCTCCCAGGGCGGCGCCGCGCGCCCCGGCAGCTATTTTCAGGAACTGACCTGAGGCGGTGCCCGCCGAGTTGGAACTGAAGTCCTGGGAATAAGAGCTTAAAGGCGCGGCTATAGAGCAAAGCAGGAGCAAAGGCATTAAAGCCGTTGCCGCAAAATTATATTTTTGTTTCGCCCGCTTCTTCATAATAATCTGCCGCCCTGATCCCTGCTATTCTTCCGGTCCTCCAATCCTCTGGTCCTCTCTCCTACCTCTCCAGCGCCACTTTGAAACTCTTTGAGGATTTCTTGTCCGGAGTCTGGATGAAAGCTATATAGACGCCGCTGGCGGTCTTTGCTCCGTTCCTGTTCAGGCCGTCCCAGGCCGCCATGCCGTTAATATCGGCCTTTATCTCCCGTACAAGTTCCCCCACGAAGGTGTATATTCTGACCTTGGCGTAAGGGGGCATATTGTTGAAATGCATAATATCCGAGGCTGAACTGGGCCGGTAAGGGTTGGGATAGATCTTCACCCCTGAAAGTCCGGTTTCGGGGTTGGACTGCATTATCTGGAAAGTGGAGAGATGCCAGGTCTGGCCTATCACGCGGTTCTGCGCGGTGTCGGACACTGAAGGCAGCGGAACCCAGATCGCGTTTGTTTCGTCGAAAAGAGCCAGTATGAGCTTTGCCCGGTCGGTTCCGGGCGGGAGGTCGGACATCCTGTAAGGCAGCGTAATTGTAATTGCGCCAAGCACAAGAGTGGGGGGGAAGTGCGTAATAGACAGGCCTATGCCGGTAGGGGTCAGGGCGGATACGGCAGAAACCGGCGCCGCCAAAGCGGCAGTGGACTGATGGAGCGTGAGAATAGTAGAGCTGCCGATAGAGCCCTGCGGCAGATGCACAGAGATCTGGCCGTAGGAAGTGTCAAGCGTTACAACGGTGTCATTCAGGGCCAGGGCGTTCTGTACGGAAGAGAAGAGCGTCTTGACACTGCCCGAATTTTCGAATGCGGACAGCGTTCCGGTCTGTCCCTGAGCCTGCACCCGCGCCCAGTAAGAGGTGTTTATAAGGAGGTTGGAGAAAGAGCAGGACTCTGCCGTCACGGTTTTTGAATCTGTCAGCGCCGAGAAATCGGAAGCGGTGGAAACATCCACCCGGTACACGGTAGCAGAGGAATTCCCGTTATCGGCCCAGTTTACGGTGAAGCCGTCCGTCAGGAGGTCTGAGAAGGCCTGGTCGGCGGGCAGAATATAGGCTGTAGCGGGCCGGGTCAGCGCCTCTCCCAGCGAAACCGCGGGATCCGTCGGAACCCCGGTAAGGTTAAGCGCGGAAACCCTGAGGTAATAGCTGGCATTGGATACCAGCCCGCTGAAGGAAGCCTCGAGCCCCGCGGTAAAAGAGGAAAGTACCGTGCCGGAAAAATCGGAGCTGGACGAAACCTGCGCGCGGTATTGTGTTCCGCCCGGGTTAGGGGTAGGGATTCCGGCTCCCCAATTTAAAGTGACAGAAGAAACCCCCAGGCCCGTATAGGCAAGCGGATTCGGGTCGTAGGCTCCGGTGGCCATCGGGGAGAAGTTCACCGTGGAACTGGGCCGGTTAAGGCGGTTTATGGGGGTGACCCGGGAGTAATAAGTAGTGTTGGGGATAAGGGCGGAAAAAGTAGCCGAAGACAGCACAGTTACGGAGGATTGATCTGCCGGCGAGAAGGTCCCGTCATCGTCCAGCTCCACCAGGTACCGGGTGTCTGCCGGGTTGGAATTTGCCAGCCAGGTGAGGGTCATCGTAAGCGGGGTAAGCCCGAAAGCCGATTCTACCGGTAAGTTCGCCATTGTGGACGTAGCCGGGGTGGCGGTGTAGTTTACCGCGCCTTCCAGGTTAATGGTCCCTGCCCGGAAATAATAGCTGGTATTTGGCTGCAGGCCCGCTATGGTCAGGCGGTCCAGTGCGATATTTGCGGTCAGGGAGGACCCGGCCAGGGTCCCGAAAGACTGCGCGGTGGAGGCCTGGAGCAGGTAGCCTTCGGCGGAGGCGCTCTGGGGGGTTCCGGCAAGCGGGGTCCACGCCACGGTTATGCTAGACCGGAAAACCCCGGGAGTGTTCAGGCCGGTAAGGGGCGGGGGCAGGGTCTGCATAAGCGCCGGGAAAGTGTTGGTGTAAATAGTGGTTCCGTTATACAGCGCTCCGGCCCTGTAATAGTAATTCGTGTTAGGGTCGAGGCCGCTGATTACCAGGTTAGATACCGAAGCGCCGGGCGTGGCCGAGCTCCTGGATATTGTATCGAAGTAAGGGAACGGCGAGGCTTCGGCTACATGCCCGTCGGCGGTGCTGCCGGGAGTGAAGCTCACCGAGGCGCTTGAGCTCCAGACCTCGTCGAGAGTGACGCCTGTCAGGGGGCCGGGGAAATCTGTCTTTACCAGGGGCAGGGCTGAGAAGTTAGGGGTACGCTCCCAGTTAAGGCTTCCCAGCCGCAGATAATAGGTGGTGTTAGAGGCCAAATTGTCCAGGGTCAACGACCTCTCGTATTGCTGGTAAGTATAAGTAACGGAAGAGAATATCGTGCCGCCCGAAACGGCGGTTGAACCTTCCAGTATATAGCCTTCGGAGGCAAAGGCCTGGGGAGACTCAGGCAGCGGTTGGAAGTATACTGTGATTGCCGCCGGGGCCGGCGTGGCGTGGGTCAGGTTAGCTGAAACCGGCAGAGCCAGGGTTACCGTGGATTGCGAAGCGGTGTAATTAGGAACATATGCGCTGTTTAGCGAAGCCGCTCTTAAATAATAGGTGGTGTTTGGGTCAAGGGTCGGTATTGTAATGGTGCTGAGGTCCGCCCTGTAGGAAGCCGAGGAATGTATAAGCCCGCCCCCGGTGAAATTATTTGTGGAGCCTTCCAGGCTGTAGCCCATTGCGGCTCCGGCTCCCAGCGCCGTCCAGCCAAGGGTAGCCGAGCCGTCCGTAACGGCTATTCTCGTAAGATTTTGCGGGATGGCTGCCAGGGTGGTAAAAGAGCGGGTCTCGGCCATATTCGGATTCCCCGGCCAGTTCAGGGCGCCGGCCTGGTAGTAATAAGAAGTATTTCGCGATAGCGCTGTAAAGTCGTGCGAAGACGCAGCGGCTGAAGCCGTGGGCCAGGTTATTTCTGGCGCGGTCATGTACTGGTCAATCGACAGGTTCAGCCTGTAGCCTTCGGAAGACTCGGCCGCGGAGCCTCCGTTTACCGGAGTCCAGGAGATCGTGGCGCTGGTTTCGTACACAGAGTCTGAAAGCCCGGAAAGTTTAAGCGCCAGGGTGGCTGTGGAAATATACGGAGTATAGGCTGAGACAGTGCCCGAGACGCCGCGGGCCCTGACCTTGAAATAGTATGTGGTATTGGCTTTAAGCCCGCCTATGTCTACGGGGGCCCCTGTCGGGTTGTTTATCGGTGAGACCACCTCTGCGCCGAAACCGGACGATATGTCATAGGAAAGGTCGTAGTTGGTCCATTCGGGATTTCCGTTAGTGGACCAGCCTATTTTGGCTATTGCGGTAAAAGAGGAGTCTGAAGTGAAATAAGAAGACAGCGAGTAGATCCCGCTGGGCGCGACTGCCCAGGTGGCGGAGGACAGAATTGACGAATAGAGCGCGTCGGAGTCTACTGAAGATTTAACTTTAAAGTAGTAGGTGGTGTTAGAATCCAGAGAAGGATATCCTTTAGAGGCTGAAACTACGGAACCGCTGGTAACGTAGACTGAAAAAGACGGCGAGGTGGAGATTACGGCTATAAAAGGGGATGTTCCTCCCGTCCAGGACACGTTAACGCTGCCTGTGCTTGTAGCGGTTATTGAAGGCGAAGGGGCCGCGGCGCGCGCGGAAACAGCCGCTGCCAGCAGGCAGGCGGCGGCAACCGCAAACTTCTTAGCGCAGTGCAACATAGTTATAGTTTAACAGACTCTTCCCTAAAATCAATGGCCAATATGTTACGAATTCAGCGTGAAGGCAATAGCCTGAAGCCGCAATAACAAGCCCTGGGCAGTACTTAAGCCGGGTTTTCCCGGTTGCTTCTTTCTTTGCCGGGCCATTGATATTTATCACTGCCGCTGCTGTCCCAGCCCTGAAGAGCGAGTGATTTTTCGCACCAATTCTCCTCTGTAGTTAACTTCTCCTTAAAAAATATTCTTCGCACCTGTCATTTCCGGCCTCTTGACACCCATACTGTCATTATATATAATGACAGTATATGGATAATATCCTGCGAAACACCAAAAACAGCCAGTCTCCCGAAGAGCGTCAGGCTCTTTCCCGGCTTCGCCAGTTACTGAGCGAACCCGGCCTCCTTCAGGCCAGCCTTTTCAGGCGGCGCCGCGCCTGTGGGAAAAGCTATTGCCGCTGCGCCCGGTCTAAGCGGCACTGGCATGCCTCCTGGCATGTCGGCTTCAGCACCAAGGACGGGCCCCGGATGACAAGCATCCCGGAAGAATGGGTCGCTCCTGTACGGCTCTGGATTGAACGGTATCGGGAGGCGGAAACCCTTATGAAGGGTATATCCAAACTGTACTGGAAGCGGCTCAAAAGTGCCAGGCGCTGAAATCGCAGCCATCTCCGGGCCGCAGGATGTCGCCGCCGCCTACGGGCTGGAGGGCGGGGAGGGGCTTACCCCACCGGAAGCCGTGTTTAAGACCATCCGGCATTTTGTACCCGAGTTCTTTCCCGCCCTGGCGCGTATCCCGGACCCGCGCGATCAGGCGCGGATTACCTACCCTCTGCCGGAATGCTATCTGGTGGGGGTTTTGGCGTATATGTTCAAGGCAGGGTCCCGGCGTAACATCAAATACAAGATGGGAACGCCGAAGTTTGTCAGCAACCTGCAGCGGATTGGCATAATATTCTATCCGGACACCCCGTTTCCGTTCACGCCGCTTCACGGCGACACACTAAACGACCTGCTGAAAGTACTGCCTGTGGAATGCAGTCTTGACCTGCGGAAACTGGTGCTGCGCTCGCTGATACGCAGCCGCTGTCTGGAACAGTGGCGGATACTGGGCGGCTATGCTGTAGTGATGGATGGCACAGGGGTAGTCACCTATTATCATCGGCATTGCAAGCATTGCCTGACGCGAAAGCTTTCAGACGGCAGGACGCTCTACTACCATCCGGTGCTTGAGGCTAAACTTGTAAGCCCCGGCCTGGGGCTGGCTTTATCAATCGGGACGGAGTTTATCGAAAATCCCGAGGAATACGTCAATAAGCAAGATTGCGAACTCAAGGCGTTCTACCGGCTGCTTCCCAAACTGCGCAAGGATTTTCCTCAGACGCCATTCTGCCTGCTTCTTGACTCGCTTTATGCGTGCGAGGGAGTCTTCAGCCTTTGCGACGAAAAGCGGTGCTCTTACCTCATCACTTTCAAGGAAGGAAGCATGCCGGCGACGTGGAAAGAATTCCAGGCTTTGAAAGAATTTGCGGGTGAACGGCGGCTTGATGTGTTCCCGGATGGGAAGACGCGGACGATAAACTGGGTGAATGATATCGCCTATAACGGGCGCAAGATGAACGCCCTTGAGTTGCGGGAAACCAGTGCGGATGGAAAAGAATATTACAGCGCATGGCTATCCAGCTGGCTTATCACCAAGGACAATGCCCCGGCCCTTGCGGTGGGCGGCCGCTCGCGCTGGATTATCGAGAACGAGGGATTTAACACGCAGAAGAACGGCGGCTATGAGTTGGAACACGCCTTTTCCAGCGGATATGCGGCGATGAAGCATTTCTATATTATGCTTCAGCTCGCACATATCTTTGACCAGTTGCTGGACAAGGGAAATCTGCTCCGGGTAAAGATTCGCTGGGCTATGGGCAGCCTGCGGACCTTTTCGGCGCGGTTATGGGCGTTGATGACCGAAACGCTGATTGACGCGGAACGGCTGCGGGCAATCCTGGCTCGACGCATCCAGATAAGGTTCGACAGCGGCTGATGCTGCATATCCCGGGAAGAAAGTGTCGGTGTGTTGTGTTCTGGTCAGCCGTTCAGAAGAATAAATGCCCAGTTAGCCCAGAGCCCTCAGGCTCTGGATGCAGTCCGTTTTGTTTTTTGATGCGCGCTGATTTTTAATTTGGCTGGAGAGGCGATTAGCCGGAGTTCTGTGCCGCAGACTCTTCATGGCTGCTGCTGTCCGTCCCGGTTTGCGCGGTGCGCGGTTTCTATTATATTATAAATTGGATTCACATGGCCGCCCGCCGGATCTGGAAATATGCCTTTTAAAACAGAAAAAGAAGAGGGAAAAGCCTTAAAAAGAAACAGGCCTTCCGTCTTTTGCATGCTGGCGGCCTGTGTTTTATTTGCCTTTGTGACAGCCGCAGCGGCCCGGGAGGAGAGCTCTTTTCCCGCTTTTTCCGTCTCAAGCGGAACTCCGCTTCTTATTCAGGGCCCATCCACGGGAACTGTCGTGGCGCAGGGCGGTAATTATTCAGTGCCCCTGCCGGACGGCCGCACGCTCTGGCTGCTTAACAATATCTGGACCGGCGAGATTAAGCCAGGCGGCCAGGCTGCCGTCTGGGGCATAATCGACGGAGGTGCGGCTATTTCTCCCAGCTCTTCGCCTTATACGCAGGCGGGTTCCCTGGCCTATGTGTCTGACGAGCAGGGCTGGCCGCTGCCGCTGCTTTCCGGAGATCTTAAAGAATACAGCCAGGTGCGCAAGTTCTGGCCGCGTTCAGGGCTTTGCTCTGCGGTGGGCTGTTATGTTTTCTACTCCATAATGAATAATTACGGTCCTGAGCCGTACGATTATTTCCGCGTGGGGCAGGGAATCGCCCTGGCTCAAACACCTGAGGGGCCTTACTCCAAAGCGCGCCTTGGCCCGCGCTATGCGATCTGGAGCGACATAGAGCCGGCTTTTGGCTCGGCCGTATTTGCCGACGAGGACGGCTGGGTTTATGTCTACGGACGCTCGATCCAGACCCCGGGCGAATACGGGGCCGAACTTGCGCGCGTAAAGCCGGAAAACCTGGCCTCGCGCGAAAAATATTCCTATTACAGCTTTGAAACCGCCTCCGGGTCCTGGACAGAGGATATCTCCGAGGCCTCCATGGTTATTGAAGGGATTCCCGACGAATTCTCCGTCTCATATAATTCCCGGCTTAAAAGCTACCTGGCCGTGTATTATGACGCCGAGGGCGGCCGCGTGCTTGCGCGCCGGAGCCGCTATCCCTGGGGCCCGTGGGACAAACCCGCAGCCCTGCTGACCTGCGGCAAAGAGGATTACTGCTACGGGGCTAAAGAGCAGCCCGGCTTTTCGGCCGGAGACGGCAGGATTATTTTTATCACGGTCGAGAAGAAGAATTCACCCTATATCTACAAAATTGTTTTTAAATAAGGCGGTCTGCATGAATAAATACAATGTCCTGGTAGTAAATCCCGGTTCAACCTCGGACGAGGTGAGTTATTTCCGCGGGGCTACGGAGGTTTTTCACAAGACCGTGCGCTATAGCCCCGCAGACCTGAAGCCATATGAAGGGAAGAAAGTTGCTGCTCAGTTCGACCTGCGCAAAAAAACGGTTCTAGAAGCCCTTAAAGAGAACCGGGTTGAGGTCGGCGAGCTGGATGCCGTTATCGGCAGGGGCGGCCTGGTTAAGCCCATTGTGAGCGGCGTTTACGAAGTGGACGAAGCTATGCTGGCCGACCTGAAAGAAGGCGTTATGGGGAATCATTCCTCCAATCTGGGCGGCGTGATCGCCAGGGACATCGCGGCGGTCACCGGCGTAAAAGCTTTCATAGCGGACCCTGTAGTGGTGGACGAACTGGATCCTCTGGCCAGGTATTCCGGCATGCCGGAAAACCCCCGTATTTCAATTTTTCACGCCCTGAACCAGAAACGCGTGGGGCGCCATGCGGCGCACCAGGTGGGCAAGCTTTATGAGGATTGCCGGTTTATCATAATGCACGGCGGCGGCGGTATTACGGCCGGGGCCCATGCCGGCGGCAGGGTGATAGATGTAAATAACGGCCTCGACGGCGACGGGCCTTTCACGCCCGAGCGTTCCGGAGGCGTGCCCGCCGGAGGCCTGGCGAGAATGTGCTTCAGCGGAAAGTATACGCAGGATGAAATTAAACTGAAGCTCAAGGGGCGGGGCGGCCTTGTAGCCTATACCGGAACTTCCGATTGCGCGGCCCTGGAAAAATATATACTTTCGGGGGAAGTTAAACCGGGTTCGGGTCTGGATCCGGCAAAAGTCTCCCGGGAGCAGGCCAAAGAGGCCGTGCTGGCCATGGCCTACCAGATCTCGAAGGAGATAGGGGCCCTTGCTACAGTGCTCGAAGGAAAGGTGGACGCTATCGTCCTGACCGGCGGGCTCGCGCACGACAAAATCCTGGTTCCCGAGATTAAGCGCCGCGTAAGCTGGATAGCGCGGGTCCTTTCCTACCCCGGCGGAGACGAGATGACCGCCTTGCGCCGGTCCGCGGAAATTGCGCTGAACCATCCCGGCAAGGTGAAGAATTACGGGGCCCTTCATCCGCTGTTAAACGCTGTATAGGATTTGCCAAAACTGACTGCCTGGAGGAAAAATGAAATTCAAGAACTTCGATGAACTTTTAGGACTTGTGCGCGGAAAAACCAACCGGATAGTAGTGCCCGGCGCCAATAACTACGAGGTCCTTACCGCCTGCAAGATGGGCGTGGATAATAAAATAATTTCAGGGGGCATTCTGATAGGGCCGAAAGCCCAGGTGGCCGAGACCGCGGCCAAGGCGGGGCTGGCTCTGGAGATCTTCGAGCTGGTAGATATGAGCGACCACGCCGAGATGTGCAATAAGGCCGTGGACCTGGTGAAAGCCGGCAAGGGAGATTTTCTGGTAAAGGGCCTGGTGGAAACAAAGTTCTATATGAAGGCCATACTGCGGAAGGAAGTCGCGGCCGTGGCGGAGGGCACCGTGCTCAGCCATTTTGTGCTGTTCGAACTTTCCAACTATCACAAACTTTTTGCGGTTACGGACGCGGCGATAATGATAAGCCCTACCCTGGAGCAGAAAGCCAAGATCACACGCAATGCCGTGGACATGATGCGCATGCTCGGAGTAGAAACGCCGAAGGTGGCGGTGGTCTGCCCCGTAGAGAAGGTAAACCCGAATATCCCCAGCACGCTGGACGCGGACGCCCTTGTGAAAATGAACAAAGAAGGCTCGCTAAAGAACTGCGTGGTGGAGGGCCCTTACGATATCTATATTTCTTTCTCCAGGGAGCTCGCTGCGGAGAAAGGCATAACCGGGGCGCAGGTTCCGGGAGAAACGGATATCGCGCTCTTCCCCAGCCTTGACTCCGGCAACCCGGTGTACAAGTGCCTGTCTTTCTTCGGCGCGGGGATGAAGTCCGCCACGCTTCTGGCGGGGTCCAATATCCCGGTAATACTGCCGTCCCGCACGGACTCGCCCATGACAAAGCTTCATTCCATAGCCCTGGCCTGTTTTCTTAAGGACGCGGCTAAAGTATCCGTCTGAATTTTAGAACGCGGCCAGCCTGCGCCGGCCGCTGTCCATGTATAGCTAAAGGAGAAATATTATGGCTTGGGATTTTATAAAGAAGATAATCGGCGGCAAGGAAGAGGGGAAGAAGGCCCCGTCATTCAAGATACCGGCAGTTGTCAAGCCGGCGGCGCCTGCGGCCGGGGGAAAGGCGGCTTCCGTTCCGCCCGCGGCGGTTAAAGCCGCTTCGGCAAAGCCGGCAAAGGAGAAAGCTCCTTCCGAGAAAACCGACGAAGAGCTTGCAGCCGAACTTGACGCGATGTCGCCCCAGATCCTTGCGCAGGCGAAGGATCCGCAGATGCGGGCCCTGATCATAGGCATCTATCGCAAGATGCTTATAGACGGGGTTAATATAAACGATGACAAAGAAGTAAAAAAGTGGATGAAGAAGCATCCCGAGGTCCTGCAGGGCGGGGATGTGGTCAGGGTGGAAACCGTGCGCCGCGAAGAGCCCAAGGTGGGCCGCAACGATCCCTGCCGCTGCGGCTCAGGCAAGAAATATAAGAAATGCTGCGGCCAGGGAAAATGACAGCCTGACTGAAAAAGCGGCAAAACAAAAACCCCGGCTTGGCCGGGGTTTTTATTTGTCAGTTAGGCTGCTTAGTTCCAGGAAACCGGGGAAATCCCGGGAACCTGTACCGGGGCAATATCTCCGGTCAGGGCCTTTTCCTGTGCGGTGAGGTCCCTGAAGTTGCCGAGGCCGTCAGCTGAATAGGCCCACATCCCGCCGTTGGTGGAGAAAGGGGTGGAGACTATGTAGTTAAGGTCTGACTGCATATAGGCTACCGGGTTTTGTGCCGAGGCTATGTTCATCGGGTCGGACATGCGCACGTTCAGCGCGAATTTCCAGCCCCACTTAATATTCGTGACCAGCGGGCGGACGGTAAAATTGGTTATGAAATGGCCTTTGACGGAATCTGACTGCGCCATGGCGGTCAGGGGGTTGTCCCTGGTGTTGGCGACCCCGGAAAGGTCCTGGCCGTTGTAATAGTAGGAAATCTCGTATTTTATCTTTATTACGTCCACCTGCATAAGGTTGGTTACGGTGTAGGTATAGACCATCGATTTTTTTTTCCAGCCGCTGTATTTAGCCCAGTTGAAAGAGAGCCCCGGGATGGCGCTGGCGTAGGAACTTGAAAGATTTGCGTTCGGCGCTCCGCTGTTTATTACGTTCCAGGCCTGCGCGCCGCCGTTTACTATGGCCGCGGCCCCGACCACTTTTTCTTCGCTGCGCATAGGCACGGGAAAAGTATCCTTATCCGTAAGGTCCCGGGTGGTCTCTTCGGAGGTTAGGGTGACGGCTGAGGTCTTGAAATAGTTCTCGTTCTCCGCGGGCTGCCGGGCCGAAACCAGGGAGGAAAAAGAAACGCAGAAAGCGGCGGCGGCGAGAAGTTTTACGGTTTTCATGTTTGGTCTCCTTGACGGTTCCCTTCGGTATATATAGTTTAACTCACAGGGCCGAGACTACAAGTGCTTAAGGGCCCGGCTCCGGTCTGGGCCTAATGGTCCTGGGCCCTACCAGTACCGCACTCTGCCTATGTCCACGTGAACGAAGCCGCTGGAAGCGTAGTAGCCCACTCCCCCGGCTTTAAGGCTTTTGGCCGTATCTCGCAGTGTCGAGGTCCTGACCCCGTCTATCCTTATATCGGCGGCCCAGCCTTTCAGATGGAGGCTTTTCTTGGCGACACCGCTGGAGTTGGAGGCCAGCGCGCCGTTGAGTTCGGGGCTGCGATAGCCGCAGATTATAGTCATAAGCCTTCCGCCCTGGCGCTCCTGTATGATGTCCAGTATCTCTATGAGCTTGGCGGGAATGTCTATTTCCCTGCCGGTCAGGCGGCAGCGGAAAAGGTGCTTTATCTTCTGCATGGCTTCGGGTATATAGCCTCCGTTCGCGTCCCGGTAACGGATTTCAAGGGTTTCCCTGTGCCATTGGTGGTAAAGTTTTATGGTCCCGTCCCCGCCCAGGTTCCTGGCGGCTGGTTCTCCAGGGAGGCTTTTCTCTTCGGTTTCCATAATGCTTTCCCGGTCAGAGAGATAGTAGGCGGCTTCAGCCTGGTCCATTGTAGAGATCTCGGCGACAGGTTCCGGAACCAGGAAGGAGGAAGCCGGAGGTTCTATATCCCCTGCGGAAAGCGTGTTCAGGTCGAAGTCGCCGGCGCGGGCGGACGCGGCCAGGATAAGCAGGGTAAGGGTCAGGATGGCATTGTTGGTTCTCATATTAAGCTCCTGTTCAAAGTCTACCAGAAACCTGGGAAGCGGCAAGCGCCTAAAGGCCCGGGCCCAATGGGCCAAAAGACCCAGAACCGGGCAGATTCACTACGGGAAAGCGCCCGCTTCTGTCTGCAGGCTCCGGGCCGGGACCGCTGGGCCCTTGACAAAACAAGGGCCAGGCTTTATCCTATTAGGGTCAACAGATAAGTGTATCCTTAATCAAGCGAAGCGTTCAGACATTTATGAGGAAGATACTTTCTGCTTTTTTCTGTATTTGCCTCCTGGCGGCCGCGCCTTTTGGCGCTTTTGCGGCCAAAGGATCTGCAGGTTCCGGAGTAATAAGCGGGGCTGAACTTGTGTCCGGGCCGGAGATCGTGAATTCCGGTCCGGGGGATGTCCCCGCGCAGAATCCTGTGTTAGGGGGCGCAGATATAGATGTTTTCCGTCTTAACACCGCAGACCATCCCACTGAATCCGCCGCCGCGCTGCTGCGCGTGCTGCAGCCTAAAACAAAGCCGGAGCTGGACCAGTTCAGGAGACAGAACTGCGGCAAGATAGCCGAGCTGATGCATTCCCTGCACAGGGCCTCGCGCGAAGACCGCATAACCCGGGAGCAATACCTTGCAATAACCGCGGACCTCGCCCAGTACGAGCTGCGCACCAGGCAGGCCAGGGATTCCTATGACCAGAATGGCTCCAGGGACGGGCACAGGCATGACGGGGTCCCGGAAGGCCGCTATAAGAGAAACGAGGTTGACGCCCTGGTGGACGTTCAGATAGCCTCGGATACCGGCGACAATAAAAAAGCTGAAGACGCGGTGGATTCCGCTATTCAAACCTATCCGCAGAACCCCTCGGTACAGACTGCGGCGGCTTCTTATTACAATGGCGCCCGGAACTTCAGCAAGGCCGAGAAGGCCGCCACGGCAGCCATAGAACTGAATTCTAAATCCCCTGACGCCTACAAGGTCCGCGCCCTGGCCCGGGCTTCGCTCGATGACCGCAAAGGCGCTATCGAGGATATTAAAAAGGCCATGAGCATAGATCCCCAGGACGAATCCGCCCGGGTTCTCTCCGCCCTGCTGGAAAGCCGCAAACCTGTGCCTACGCTGAAATCCATTTCTTCCGTAGACGAGATCAAGCGCGCCCTGGGCTCCGGGAGCGACGCCTCGGAAGCGGTTAAGGGCGCCCCTGGCGGCAATATGGCCTCCCTGAAGGGCGGGGCGCCGGTCGCCCCGGATTTTACCAGGTCGAGGGCTTACCTGAAAACAGCCGTCGCTAAAAACCGGCTCGGGGATTATGCGAACGCGGCGCGCTATGCCGGCCTGGCTATAGAGAAAGACCCGGCCAATTACGAGGCCTATCTGGAGCGGGCCAACGCCTATAATTTCCTCGGCCGCTATGACGACGCCGTGCGGGATTCCGGTTTTGTGATAAGCAAAGATCCGGCGAACCTGCAGGCTTTCAATATGCGCGCCTGGGCCCTTAACCGGAAGGGCCGGGCGAAGGACGCGGAAACCGACGCCAGCCGGGCTATAACTATCAACCCCGCCTACGCCGACGCCTGGTTCAACCGCGCGCTGTCTTATGAGAAGCAGGGCGACTATAAGCGGATGCTGGAGGATTTTAAACAGGCAGCTGCGCTGAGCGGGTCTTATTCAAGCCGCTACCAGGACGCCGTGGCGCAATACGGCCCCCGCGTTCCCGGGTTTAACGGCGGCATTATTGCGCTTCCCGGAAGCCGCGGGGCAGGCAGCAGAGAAGGCCGCAGCCCGGTTAGCAGGTTCCTGATATTGATGTTCTTTACGCTTACCGGGGGCGGCCTGGTGGCGGCCGGCCTGGTTCATATAATGTCCTCGCGTCCCGAACCGGCTGTCGCCGGCGCGCGTATAACCCATCCCGACGTCCTTTCTCCGTCCATCTTTTACGAGGGAGTGGCTACCGGAAAATACAAGATAGAGCGCAAGCTTGGAGAGGGAGCGATGGGCATAGTTTACGAGGCCACGGACCAGTCCCTGGACCGTAAAGTGGCCATAAAGAAAATGGGGGAGGAGATAAAGGTCAATGAAAGGGAGAAGCAGCGCTTTCTCGAAGAAGCGCGCACGGTAGCCCTGCTCCACCATCCAGGAATAGTGGAGATTTACACCATCTTCGAAGAAGAAGAGAATATTTACCTGGTTTTTGAGCATGTGGACGGCCAGACCCTGGACAAGGTCCTGGACACGGAAGCCCGCATCCCGTTCGACAGGGCGCAGCAGATGTTCGGCGAGACGGCGGGAGCGCTGGCCTACGCCCACTCCAAGAATGTCGTCCACAGGGACCTGAAACTCTCCAATATAATGCTTTCAGCGGAGGGCGGGGTAAAAGTTATGGATTTCGGGCTTGCCTGGCGAGCCAAGGAGTCCATGGCTCGCGTTTCCAGGGAGGTAGTGGGTTCACCGGCTTATATGGCCCCGGAACAGGAACTCGGGGTTTCCTCCGTTGAGTCGGACCTTTATTCCCTCGGCGTATGTCTTTACGAGGCCCTTAGCGGCGTCCTGCCATTCCAGGGCCCGGATTTCCGCCGCCAGAAGACCCACAGAAGCTATCAGCAGCTGTCCGAGATGATGCCCAATCTGCCCAAAGGGGTGGACGGCCTGATGTCGCGCTGCCTCTCCCCTGTCCCGGAGGAGCGCTTTCACAGCGCTGACGAGTTCCGCCGGGCACTCAGCGAAATAGTATAAGCGGTTGGGCCGGCAACTTAATCGGCAATGGAAAGCTCCATGCGGGTTACCGATTGCCGGCTGTTTTTTAATTAAAAAAGGTTTAGTTAATCTCCAACAGTTAAATTACGCGCTCTCCGGAGTCGAGTCTTACCACGGCGTTCCTGATGGAAAGGGGGGCTTTGTCCAGGCCTTTGTCGGCTATCGCCCTGACTAAAGGGGCCATCTGCAGGCTGTAGCGCTTAGAAACGTTGATAGCGTCCATGGCCGGCCAGCCCCAGAGCGCGGTGTGGTAGATGCCGTCCAGGATATAATAGGGGTCTTTCATGTGGGTCGGCTTCATGGTCTCGATGGGGGCGTGGTATTCCGGGTTGGCCACCAGGTCGAGCAGCACGGAGCCGGGCTTCATCAGTTTCAGCATACCGGCCGTCATGAAGGGGGTTTCCTTCGCCACGTTGCGGCGGTAAGGCCGGTTTACGGCGTCCACAAGTATGTCGGTTCCCGGAATATGCCTGTCCATCCTGGAGAAATGGCGGCGGTTGAGTATCTCTACGCTGGCGAGCTTCTCCACGGCCGTGCGTATAGCGCCCTGGGCTACGTTGCCGTAGCCCATTATCTTGACCTTCGCCCTGGAGGGGTCCTTGCCCCAGAGTTTGAACGCGTAGTCCATGCCTATGCTTCCGGTCTGCTGCACGGCTTCTACGATGCGCCTGCCGAGCGGGTCTTTTATGTTCTCAAGCGGCACGGCTATTATTTTCTGGCGGACCAAATTTTTCTCAAGCCCGGGGGCGCAGCGCAGATGCATCATGCTCATCAGTATCGCGCCGGGCTTCAGCAGCCTGACCTCTTCAGCCACCGGCTCTTTTATCCTGACTACCAGGTCCGCCCCGTAAACCTTTTCTTTCGGAGCGATGATGCAGCCTGCAACGCTGTATTCGGCATCCAGGATGCCTACTCCGAGGCCGGCGCCCTCTTCCACCAGGACCTGGTGCCTGTGGGTAAGGGATTTCAGTTCTTCCGGATGAAGTATGACCCTTTTTTCAAGCGGCCTGTTTTCGGCGGCAATTCCTATTCTCATGGTTTTGCCTCCAGCATGGCCTGTTTTATATATTCCGGGAGATGGTCCGGGGCGCTTTTTACTATATCTGAAAGTACCGGCGCGATCTGTATGCTGTAGCGCCGGGTAACATTTACCGGGTCCAGCCCGCTCCAGCCCCAGCAGGCGGCGTGAATGACCCCGTTCATCTTGTAGGAAATGTCGGAGAGCGTAGTGGGGCGCATAGTTTCTATAGGGTATTTGCCGGCCGGGTTCGAGACCAGGCCTATCAGGGCGGCGCCGGGGCGCATCAGGCGGAGCATCCTGCGGGTGACAAGGTAAATCTTGCCGCGCAGCTCGGCCGGCCAGGTGAGCCCGTCGACAAGGATGTCGGTGCCCGGCAGATGCTTGTACATTTCATTGATCTCGCGCTTGTTGAGAAGTATTACGCGGGTCTGCTTCCTGGAAGCGGCCTGGATAGCCCCGAAAGCGATCCTGCCGCAGCCCATTATTTTAACGGTGGCTTTGGACGGGTTACGGCCCCAAAGTTCCAGGCCTTTCATCATTCCCCAGTAGCCGACCTCGTGCAGGTCCTCTATTATCCGCTCCCCCAGCGGATCTTTTATTTTTTCCATGGCTATGGAGTTTATCCTGTAGCGCTGCAGCAGCCTGGCCAGGTTCAGCCTGTTATTGAGATGCAGCATGGAGAAGAGCGTGCTGCCGGGGCGCATCATTTTCAGCTCTGTTTCGTTGGGTTCGCGCAGTTTTACCACCAGCGGGCAGGCGTAGGCGTGCGCTTTTGAAACCACGTGGGCGCCGGCTTGCCTGTATTCGGCGTCGGTTATCCCTACCCCGAGCCCGGCTCCGCGCTCAACGTAAAGCTGGTTCTTCTTAAGCAGTTCGCCGAGTTCCTCAGGGCGCAGGGCTACCCGTTTTTCCTTTCTTCTGTCGTCTAAGGCCAGCCCTATCTTCACAGGTCCATCTCCTTTATCTTCTCCAGCGCTTGCCCGGAGTTTATAAAACTGCCGTACATTTTGCAGATCATGAGCGCGGTCTTTATCTTGAGGCGCATCTTCCAGGATGTGAAATCATAGGTGTGGGCCAGCACCGAAACTATAATAGTCCCGCCGGCCGCTTTAAGGCGGCGGCAGGTTTGCCAGACGGAAAACAGGGATTGCTGCTCTATATAAACGCCCAGGGGGATTTCGAACACTTTGCTGTCCCCGGTTTTTCTGTGGTCCCGGTAATCCATCCTGTAAACATTAGAAGGCGCCCCGCGCCAGTCGGAAACAATTTCTCCGTTCTTTACCATGTGGCGGCCCGGGTCGCAGGAATAGTCCAGGAAAATACCGTGGCTTTCCAGCAGCGGTAGGACCTTGGGGCTGAAAGTCATGTAGCCGCCGCGGTAGGACCGGGGCGTGAGGCCGGCTTTTTTCAGCCCTTCGGCCATATCCTTTATAGCGGGCGCCATCCTTTCGGTATCGGCGTAATGCCAGGCCTTGTAAAGCTCTTCTTCGTGGCAATGCACCCCTACCTCTCCGCCGGCTCCCTCGGCTTTCTTCCAAAGGGCGAGGAATTCGGGCTGGAGGAAAAAATCCCGGACAAGCGGGGAGGTGTGAACGAAATGGATGAACTTCCCGCCCGTAGAGGCGGCCATGGCGATTTCTCCCTCAATGAGGGGGATAAGCCTGTCTTTTACCGGCTTGCGGTCTTCTTCGGAAAGCTTTGTGGCGAAATATTCGTCCCAGTCCCCGTCTATGGTAAATACGTAATTTAAGCTCATAAGACCTCAGGTCCTTGGTTGTTTTGTATTCCCGCTAAAGTTAGCTAAAAGACGGGATCCGTCTTTGTTCCCCCATACGGCCAGTTTAGGATAAGCAGGGGGCGCCCGTAACAGGCAGGATTATGATAACAAAATAGGCGCCGGGTGAGGAATAGCGCGCGTAAAGCCCGCTGACGCGTACTTAGTTTTATATAATCTTCTAGCGGACCCTGCTGTCCGCTCGAAACCTCAGGAGGACC
>MNUR01000040.1:0-15748 GCA_001871115.1 Elusimicrobia bacterium CG1_02_56_21
TTTGGTCACGAATACGCTCCCTGCGCACAGATTTAGCCTTTCGTTTTTCCGCCCGCTGCTGGGCCTTGTGAGGCAGATAGACTTTGTAAACCGGTGCGCCGTTACGCCTGATTTCTCTTGAAACTGTGCCGACATCACGACCGATAGCTTTAGCGATATTATGCCGGGAATGACCTTTAGCAAGCAGAACAGCAATCTGGTCCCTCTCCTGGCAGGTGAGGTGTTTGTAGGTTTTTCCCATAGCACTTAGAGTACAGCTTTTGCTCTAAGTGTTGCACTTCACTATTGAACTCGGGAGCACATAAAAGCCAAGAAGGTTGAAGAAATACATGAGTCCTTTCTGAAGTTTTATCCAGACAGAATTGTGAATGGGTTCGATATAAAAAAAATTACGGCCCTTATTCATGGAAGGGTTGAGAAAATGTCAGACATTCCGCAGATGGTGTCTTTTTTGATGGAACTTGATGAGAAGTATTCACCGGAACTTTTTATCAATAAGAAGAATAAGACTACTATTGAATGGAGTCTTGCTGTATTAAAGGATCTTGAATCCATTCTTTCTGTCGTCGTCACCTGGGACTATAACGGAATATATGGGGCCGTCAATTCCTATGCCGAATCCAAAGGTTCCAAGATTGGCGCAATTATGTGGCCGTTAAGAATTGCCATCTCCGGTCTTGCCGTTACTCCTGGAGGCGCAATTGAAATAGCTGAGCTTCTTGGCAAACCCGAATCCATCCGTAGAATCTTATTGGCAATTAGAAAATTGTAGTACAGTCATTGGTAAAGTGAATATAAGAAGGCACCTGCTCCTTTTACCTAGCTGATGCTTCCTCTGACCAACCCAACAACTGTGCATCGACCTAAAATAATAATTTTAAGTAGTTCTTCCATATAGATTGGGTGGGTTGTTCTGCTGTATCATGAATGGGTGGGGGAGCAATTTAGGCGGGACAGACCGGGTGCGGCGGCCCCCTAGCGCCGGCCGCTACCGGCCTGGCCTTACCTTTTTTCTTTGCAGTTTCTGCTCCCCGCCGGTGGCGACACATAGTTACAGAAAGGACCATCGCGGCGGCCGCAGCAGCGGACGCCGGGGTGGTGTTTTATCAATACGGGGCCACCGGCATAAATGCCGTTGAACATTATCAGGAACAGGCCCGCGCCGCGAGCGGCTTCAGCAGAAGCCGCTGGCGAGCGCGGGTGAATCTGTATATTATAAATTCAGCTCTTTGCAGCGCGCGCGGGAAATAATTTCTGCGGAGTACGGCGAAGCCGAAAACCGGCCGCCACCGGCGGACGGAAAGGGGGTGATGCTTATGCTAAAAAATAAGCTTCCCCCTACCGTCGGAGCAGTGGCGAAGGCGCGTAGTGCCGAGCACTGCGCACCCGCTACTTAGCGGCAAGCACAGGGCGGCCACGCGGCGTGGCCGCACGTGCGGCTTCTCGCGGATAAGAGCGGGCCTCCTTACTAAAGATGACGGGGGAGCGGTATTTATAAAGTTTCCTCGGGATGTTGCGCGAAGTAGGTTCTAACTTCATCCTGAAAACCCCGGTCCCTGGGGGCGTTTTTTTATTTCGGGCTACGCGCAAAAATCGTATAATGTAAGTACAGATTCAGCCGCAAAACAAGCCAGGCCGTATATGGCAGCGGATCTTACGGAACTCTTAGTTCTGAGGGGAGAATGGCCAAAAAGAAAAAATCCGATTATCTTAAAGAAGCAGTCAGGCATATAGAGATCTCTAAATATAACGTAGTCCCGCTGGTGGACGCTATGGACGATATGGCCTTCTCGGCCCGCGACCTCGCCCGAGCCGCCAGGATCTACAATATGATGCTGGCCGACAAAGGCTGCTCTGTCATCCTTACGCTGGCCGGCTCGCTGTTCTCGGCCGGGCTTAAGAAAGTGGTGGCGGACCTGGTGCGCAATAACATGGTGGACGCTATCGTTTCCACCGGGGCCATAATAGTGGACCAGGATTTCTTCGAGGGGCTGGGCTTCAGTCATTACAAAGGAACCCCGCACGGGATAGACGACAATGAGCTGCGCGAACTGCGCATAGACCGCATCTACGACACTTTTATAGACGAAGACCAGCTGCGCGTTTGCGACGAGACCACCCGCAGGATAGCGGACTCGCTGGAACCGCGCCCCTATTCTTCCCGCGAATTCATAGAAGAGATGGGCAGATATCTTTCAAAGCACGGGAAGAACAAGGACTCCGTGGTCCTGGCCGCTTATGAAATGCGCGTGCCAATTTTCGTCCCGGCTTTCTCGGACTGCTCAGCCGGCTTCGGCATGGTAGGGCACCAGTGGAAGAACCCGGGCAGGCATATGTCGATGGACTCCGCAAAAGATTTCCTGGAGCTGACCCGGGTTAAGGTAGAGGCCAAAGATACAGGCATCTTCATGATAGGCGGAGGCGTGCCCAAGAATTTTACGCAGGATACCGTGGTGGCGGCCGACATGCTGGGGGAAGAAACCCCAATGCATAAGTACGCGGTCCAGGTGACCGTGGCCGACGTGCGCGACGGGGCCCTCTCTTCTTCCACGCTGAAGGAGGCCAGCTCCTGGGGCAAGGTGGAGACCGCGCAAGAGCAGATGGTCTTCTCGGAGGCTACCCTGGCAATGCCCCTCATAGCCGGCTATGCCTGGCATAAAGGCGCCTGGAAGGGCCGCAAGGCGCGTAAATACTCGGATTTCCTGAACAAGGAATTAGTGAAAGCGCCGTGAAAGAAAGTTTCGGGGTTTTAGGATATAAACCAGAAAGGGGATAAAATGAAAAAGATTATTATCGCAGTAACTATGATCGCGGGAATGGGGCTTAACTCGGCCGCTTATTTTGACGGCGGGGTTACCGGGACCACCGGGCCCGACTATAGCGGCTACAAACTTGATCTCAGGATAGGCAGCGGCGATTTCGCCCTCGAGCCGTCCCTCACCACCTACAAGTACGACAATGCGGCGCTGGGCAACAAGACCTACCGCACCTACGGCTTGCGCGGCGCCTGGGAGAAAGAAACTTATACCGTCGGCGCGGAAGCCGGGACCACTCCCGAAGTGAACGGCTATAAAAACGTATATGCCGGCGGCGATATAACCTTTTCCCTGACCCCTGCCTCCGGCGGCAAGAGCCGCCTGGCCGGGCCCGGCGCCCGCTCCGTCTCCGGAGGCGGCGAAGGCGTTGCCCGCGTTGACATAGGCGCTTCCCTTAAGCAGACCCAGCACACCAACACTGCCGGAGCCTCCGATCTGAAGACCTCCCAGACCGCTGCCAGCCTGTTCGCCGGCGCAAAGGTTCTGATGCTCAATCTCTCGGCCTCTTTTACCGGCTACACTTACGGCTCCGAGGATGCGCTGCCGCAGGACTTTGTGCCAGGCCTTAACTTCGCAGTTATAGCCAAGCCTAAATCCAGCGTGACCGCCCGCGTGGACATTCCGTCCACTATCCCGATGATCACTCCTTTCGCGGGCTATACCACCACAAAGTATAAAGGCGCAAAAGACAGCTCCGCTATACTGCTGGGCGGTTATGTGGACCTGAACATGGTAGTCGCCAATGTGGCCTACCAGATCTTCGACAACGGCTCCACCAGCAAGAATTTTGTTTCCATCGGCGCCGGAATAAAGTTCTAGAGAATAGATAGAGGCTTGGAGGATTAGAGGATTGGAAGCTTAGCTCATAAGGAGCTCCATATCCCCTGGTCCTCCGGTCTACCGATCATCCATTATGTACGAAAACCTTGCTACCAAATACCGCCCCGGAGACCTTTCTGAGGTCATGGGGCAGGAAACAATAAAGCAGACTTTGCAGAATGCCGTGAAACTGGGCCGCATAGCCCACTCCTACGTGTTCTACGGGCCGCGGGGCTGCGGCAAGACCACCATAGCCAGGATCCTCGCCCGGACCCTTAACTGCCATAAACCCAAGGAAGGCGTTCCCTGCGGTAAATGCGCCTCCTGCCTGGAGATAGCCGAGTCCAAGTCCCTCGATGTGATGGAGATAGACGCCGCCTCGAACACAGGAGTGGATAAAGTCCGCAGCGTCATTATTGAGCAGGTCAGCTTTGCGCCTTCGCGCGACAAGTACAAGATATATATCCTCGACGAAGTGCATATGCTATCCACCGGCGCTTTTAACGCGCTCCTCAAGACCGTGGAGGAGCCCCCGGCCCACGTTGTTTTCATCATGGCGACCACAGAGCAGAACAAGGTTCCGCAGACCATACTTTCCCGCTCTCAGTGCTTCCGCTTCCGGCCAATTTCCGAGACGGATATAATAGCCAGGCTCAAAGAGATAACTACTGCGGAAAAAATAAAGACCGAGCCTGAGGCGCTTAAGCTTATAGCCCGCTCAGCGGACGGAGCGCTGCGGGACGCTATAACCCTGCTGGACCGCGCCGCTTCTTTCGGCCGCGGCGAAGTTAAAACCGATATCTTAAACGAGCTCCTCGGCCACCCCGGCACCGAGGTTCTTAACTCTATGGCGCTGGCCCTGGTTAAGCGCGACGCTGCCGCGCTGCATTCCGCCTTCGATAAACTTAACGGCGAGGGTTACGATCCCATGGCCGCGCTGAGGGAGCTGCGCAATAATTTCGCGGAGGCCTTTCTGGCCGCGCAGGGGTTTTCAAAGGACCTGGAGCCGGTAAAAGACCTGCCTCCCGGCACGGCCCCGGCCCTCCTGGCCCGGCTTTCCCGTAAGATCAATGTGATAATAGAGGAAGTTAAATTTTCCGATTCCCTTGCCATAGCGGCTGAAGTGGCTTTGTTCACTCTGATAGAGGTTCCCCAGGACCTGGAGGGCCTGTTAAGAAGGCTGGAGGGACTGGAGTCCCGCCTGGCTTCAGGAACTTCCCCCGAACTGCCGCCGGCCGGCAGCCAAAAAAAAAATAAGGATTTAGCCCCGGCCCGGCCGGTCGTTTCGGCCCGGCCCCAGGCTGCGCCCGGACCTGAGCCGGCCCCGGTCAAAGCCAAGCCTGCCGCAGCGGCTCCTTTAGCCGGCACCGCCGGTCCGGCCCCGGCTGACGCCTGGAAGAAGATGCTGGGCCAGGTCTCCTCCAAAAAACCCGCCCTCTACAATATAATGCTGTCTTTAAAAATAATTTTTTCTGAGGAAGCAAGGTGGAGGCTCCTGAGCCCTAACAAATTCGAGACCGCTATGGTGGAAAAGGCCAGGCTCGAACTGGAAACGATGCTGGAGCGGTTCGCCGGCAGGAAGATAACGCTGGTCCCCGAAACCGCGCCCGCTCCGGTACCGGGAGCCGGGCAGCTCTCTCCCCCGGAAGCCGACACGCTCCAGGAACAGGAAGAGGAATCCATCCCGCAGGATTCCCTGGAGGCGGAGGCGGCACATGAGATCCCGGCCGCCCCCGGGGCCCAGGGGCCCAGGCAGGTATCGGCTGAGAGCGAACCTGAGTTTAAGCACCTCAACCGGGTTTTTCACGGCCGGATCACCAAGATCATTAAAGTTAAATAATTCACCGCAGACGCGGAGTGCGCGGAGAAAACGTTATTGAGGATCAGTGATCCGGGTTGCTGTATTTTATTTGCAGTATAAAAAAATTCTTTTTATTAAATACGGTTTTATCGTTTTGTTCGGCGCAGCAGCACCCAGTAAATTCACTCTGCGGCCCGGCGGTAATAATTTATGAAAGCTTTGGAAAAGATCATCGGCGTTTTCCGCAAGTTTCCCGGCGTCGGGCCTAAACAGGCGGAGCGCTTTGCCATGTATGTAGTCAGGGCCTCTAACCCTGAGATAGAAAATCTCGTGGAAGCTTTGCGCAGCGTTAAGGCCCGGGTAAAGCATTGCCCCGAATGTTATAACTACGCGGAGGGCGGCCTTTGCCCTATCTGCGCGGATTCCGCGCGCGACCGCTCCGTTATCTGCGCGGTCGAGCGCCCGCAGGACCTTGCCGCCATAGAGAAAGCTAAAAGTTTTTCCGGGGTGTACCATGTTCTGCACGGCGCGGTCTCCCCGGCCGCCGGCGTCCTGCCCGGGCAGATAAAAATAAAAGAGCTGCTCGACCGGGTGCGGGCCGCTGACGGGGCGGTGAAAGAGATCATAATCGCCACCAACCCCGACGCCGACGGCGAGGCCACCGCAATGTACCTGATACGCCTGCTGAAGCCCTGTGTGGGCAAGATAACCCGCATAGCCTACGGCGTTCCGCTTGGCGGGGATATAGATTATATGGACGAGGTCACTCTGGGCTACGCCCTTAAGGGCCGGATAAATATTTGAAGTAAGCGGTATGATATTCGCAGAAAACGGGCTTTCCTTCCCGCAATTCAACCAGTAACTCACCTGTGTCGGCGCCCCGCGAGCTGACGCTTTATGCTTTTTTCCTATTATCGCAGGCCTATGTTCCTGCTGCTCATCCTTTATGCCGGCGGCCTTTTTGTCTTCAGGGGCTTATTCCTTAAGCCGCCGCCGGCGCTGCCTTTCGCCCTGCCCCGCTCCGGAGTTCTTGTCGAGGGTAGGGTGAGCGGCTATCCTTCTGCGGCTCCCGGGGGGCAGCGCTTTTCCCTGGAGACCTCAAAGATTTACGGACGGCCGCTAAAGACCGGGCTGATGGTATATGTCCGCAGTGCAGGCGCCGCTTCTTACGGCGATATTGTTTCCTTCCTGGCCGACATGGAGACCCCGCAGGGAGCTTCTGTTCCCGGCGGGCTGGACTGGGCCGGCTATCTGGCGCGCCGCGGCATTGCCGCCCAGGCGCGGGCGGCGGAAATAGAGATAATCGGGGGTCCCGGGCCGGTGATAAGGCTTGCCAGGTATTTCAGATATTCAGCGCTGGCTTCTTTTGAAGCCGGCCTCTCCCCGGAAGCAGCCTCGGTGCTGGCCGGGGTGGTTCTCGGGGAGAAGAAAAGCGTTCCCCCGGGACTTAAAGCAGCTTTTCAGGATTCGGGCGCAATGCATCTCCTGGTGGCGTCGGGGTCCAATGTGGGTTTTATGGTCGCCGTGGTATATTTTCTCTGCTCCCGGTTGAGGCTGGGCCGCAGGTTTTCCGGGGGAGCGGCATTGGTTCTTGCGGGCTTTTACGTTCTGGCTGCGGGCTTTGACGCGCCGCTGGTGCGCGCTTACTTCATGTATGCGGCCGGGCTTTGCGCCTGGCTGCTTAGCCGGGAGGCCGGGGCCTTCCACGCCCTTACGGCGGCGGCCCTGGCCATCCTGCTGTTTTCTCCGCGCTCCCTGTTCGACGCAGGCTTTCAGATGTCTTTTCTTGCCGCCTATGGACTTACCGTGGGCCTGCCCGTCTGGAGGGGCTGTTTAAAGGTCCGCGGCTGGGGCGCAAAAGCGCTGGGGCTTCTTACCGTAAGCTTCTTCGCCCAGCTTTGCCTGTACCCCCTGCTGGCCCTGTATTTTCACAAGATATCTCTGGTTTCCCTGCTTTCCAATATGGCTCTGGTCCCGGCTTCGGGCCTGGCAATGGCGCTGGGATTTCTTATGGCTTTCCTTTACGGGACCGGGTTTATCTTTAAAGGTCTGGCTTATATTACCGGAGTTTTTATGGGAGTTTTTATAGGCGGGGTCAGGTTTTTTGCCGCCCTCCCTTTTTCTTCGGTAAGCGTAGCAAAGCCCTCTGCATGGTTTATAGCCGGTATTTTTGTTCTTGCTTTCTCCCTGCTTCATGCCCCGCTGTTCGGCTTTCGCAGCCGCAGGCTTTATTTAGCGGCGGCCCTGGGCCTGGGCTTAACGGCCTACAGGCCGATGGCAGAGCTCTCGGCGTCCGGAGCTCTCAGGTACAGGGCGGTGCTTTTCGCGGATTCAAATACCTCGGCTGTACTGCTCAGCGCTCCCGGGGGGGTGTTCCTGGTAAACCCCGGCATGAGCGGTAAGAAACTGGCGGATTCGGTTCTTGCGGGAGGTTTTCGCTCTGTAGACGGTATTTTCCTGACTTCGCTTGAACGGAAGAATTACAGCGGCCTTGCCGAACTAGCCGGCTTTTTAACTGTAAAGAATGTTTTTCTCCCTTATGGTCCCGATCCCGGAGAGCTGGGCCGGATTCTTTCAGGCCTGGAGAAAGCAGGAACGCGAATCCATAAAACATGGCCGGGGGAATTATTTTTGCCGGGGCTTAAAGCTTCGGCTGCCTGGGGCGGGGATAGCGCGGGTTATTCAGGGCGGAAGGATATTCTTGACTGGGAGATAGGAGCGCTCAAAATAAAGAAAGAGGGAGCGTCCGCGGAGCCGGCCTGCGTTTGCGGGCCCTGCGGCGGGGCAGGGCCGGTCTCGGCGCAAAAAGGAAAAACTGTAGCGCTGGAGTTCGAGCTGCCTTCCGGAGGCTGCGGCGGGGGTTTATCTGATGTGCGGGTAAGCGGCCCTCAGTTTCGCTTCGTGGGTCCGCTCGTCGGTCACAATTTTATGCAGCCTTGCGCGCTTCCAGGCTATGGGAAAAGCTGCTTCAAAAAGCTGGTAGAACTCGGCTGATTTGACTTCCTGCCGTATCGCGAACTCCGCCATCTGGTCCTCGGAAGCGTCTTCGCCCGGATCGCTGTCAAAAAAACCCTGTTCTTTCGCCTTCTCAACGAAGACCGGCCAGGTAAGAGGGTTGACTTCCAGCGGGCGCCATTTGCCGAGTTTCTCCAGGAGCTGCTCCCTGTGCAGGGCTTCATCTTCTGCCAGGCCCGCGCAGAGCGCCTTAGTCTCCGGACGGACGGATTTCCCGGCCATTTTCAGGTAATAGTCGCGGCCTTTCTCTTCTACCATTACGGCCAGCCGGAATAGGTCCCGCAGTCTTACCTTTTCTCCCAGTTCGGCAAAGCGGCTTCCTTCGGCCGGGGCGGCTCCGAGCCAGCCGCGGCGTATAAAGATATAGGCCAGCAGCAAGACTGCTATGCCGGCGGCTGCGTAAATTAGATTGTGCTCGCTCATTGGGCAATTATAGCAAAGAAAATACGGAATGCTAATCCTCGCTGCTCCTGCGCGACTTCTTTATATCCGAACGTATTTTCTTGCCTTCAAGGCGGCGCTGTTTTGAGCCGTAGGAAGGTTTTGTCGGACGTCGGTGCTTCGGCGGCCGCGCGGCCCTGGAGACCAGTTCTTTTATGCGGGCTTTAGCGGCCTGGCGGTTCTGCTCCTGCGTGCGGTACTCGCTGGCGATAATGATTATGTCGCCCTCGGCCGTCAGCTTTGAGCCGGCCAGGCTTTTTAGGCGCTCCTGAGCGGCGCAGGACAGGCCCGAGAGGCGCGTGAAAAAGCGCAGCTGCACGCTGGTAGCCACCTTGTTAACGTTCTGCCCTCCGTGTCCGCCGCTCCTTATGAATTTTTCTTCATAGGAGCCGGGGGGAAAGAGGTAATCTTTATCGTCCATGTCTTCATAGTATCAATACTTGCGCGGCCGCCGCAACCTGGCTCTGGTCAACATGCAGCCAAGTTTCCTATAAAGTATACATGGCAAAAATAGTTTTAATTACCGGGGCTTCTGCGGGTATAGGCTTTGCTGCGGCCAAACTTCTTCTTGAACAAGGCTATAAGGTTTACGCCGGGGCCAGGCGCGTGGAGAAAATGAAGCCCTTGCAGGGGCTTGGCGCCGGGATATTCGCCCTTGATGTAACCGTTGAGGCTTCCTTAAAGGACGCCGTCGACACGGTTCTGAGGAAAGAGGGCCGCCTGGATATACTTATTAATAATGCCGGCTACGGGGCGCACGGGGCGGTGGAGGATGTCCCGATAGCGGAGGCCAGGCGGCAGTTCGAGGTTAATGTTTTCGGTCTTGCCCGGCTGACCCAGCTTGCCCTGCCGCATATGCGGGGAGCGGGAGGAGGGACTATTATTAATATTTCCTCTATAGCCGGAAAACTCTCTATGCCTACCGGCGGCTGGTATCATGCCAGCAAGTACGCCGTGGAGGCCTATTCTGACGCGCTGCGGCTGGAGGTGGCCAGGTTCGGAATAAAAGTGATCCTTATTGAACCCGGGCCTATCAAGACGGAATGGGATAATACAGCGCTGGTGAACCTTGAAAAATATTCCGGTTCCGGGGTTTACGGGCCGTTGGTGAAGCGCATTAGCGAAAAATTCAGGGCCGGTTACCGGAGCGGGGCCCCGGGACCGGAGGTGGTGGCTGAGGTTATCGTGAAAGCGCTGCGGGCCGGTTCCCCGGCCGCGCGCTATCCTGTGCCTTTGCAGGCTTCAGCATTTATTTTTCTTAAATGGCTGCTGCCCGACCGGGTTCTGGACTGGGGTATACGCAGGATGCTGGGGGGTTAAAGGAACCGACGGGTTTGGGCTGCTTGCGGCTTAGCAGACTGGTCGGGGTCCTGTCGAGGGTATGTGTACGTCGGGCACCGGGTCGGCCACACCGTGGCCGCCCTCCACACTCGGCCTCGTCGCTATGCAAGCCTCGGCCTCCGTGAGGGCCCTCTGTACACATGCCCTCGCCACCCCTGCCGCCTCAGCGCCGGGGGGGCATCGCGTTCCTTATATTAAGCAGGCAATAAAAAGCCCCGGTTTGGCCGGGGCTTTTTTGCAGCTGGTTCAGGTTATTTGAACCCGTAGGCGTAGGTTTCTTTTTGATCTGCCCGGTCAACTATTGCCCAGTAATAGTTCCCGTTCAGGCGAAGGAAAAATACCCAGTTCTGCTCCACGCTTTCGCCGTCCTGGGGCTGGTACTGTTTGTAGGGGCGCACTAATGAAATAAGCGAGGAGGGGGAGTTAAGGAGGTTTATTACTTTCTGGCGGGCTTTCTTCAGCTCGGATTTTGTAGGGGCTCCCAGGGCTCCAATCTCGCTGAGCGCCCTGCCGAGTGGGCTGGTGGGGTTGTCGTGCTTTTCAAGTACGGCTGATAGAGCTTTGCGAAGGGCGTGCTCAAAACAAAAGGCGTTGTTGTAGAACCGGTCCTGGAGTATTACTTCGGACTCGGGGATGTCCATGGTTATTTCGGTGATGCCGAATTCTTTTATCAGAAGTTCCTCGGCGCCGGAATAGTTCTGGCCTTCGCGCGGACCGGATCTTGAGGGAGCGGCGGGCGCCGGGATTGCAATGGCGGAGAGATTATCGGCGTTTACTTCTGTGGCCCAATCCGCCGAGCAGGCGGGGGCCGCTGATATGAGCGCTGCAAATATTGCTGCTGACAATTTCATCTGTTCTGTCCTCCGGGATCTTTTCTTCCTGACACGTATAGTCTATCACACAAGTACAAAATCACCTTTGACCTAGGTCATGCCGGGGCTGCGGCTCCTTCCGGCGAAACTTGCCCGGGCGGCGGGTCTTTTTTAGCAGTCTGCGTCCTATATTGACAATTATGGGCCAAGGTGTTATAATATTTCTGGCAGACGCATGTTCCGAGTGCTAATTAAGGAAACAGGACGGAGATATGAGGGTACTTAAACCGGAAGTGGCGCAGGATAGGAAAGAGAAGATCCTTAACTGGGTCGTTTATAACTATGTCAGCACCGGCCGGCCGGTAAGCTCGGAGGTTATCGCCGAAGAGGGGCGGTTCAATGTCTCCAGCGCTACCATAAGGAACATCTTAAAAGAACTTGAGGAAAGCGGCTATCTTTACCAGCCCCATACTTCAGGCGGCCGCATTCCTTCGGATAAAGGCTACCGGGCCTATGTCGATAATATCTTCAGGCTGCAGCACCTGGCCGCCCGGGAAAAAGACAGGCTTGAGAGCGAGTATGACCGCCGCGTAGAACAGCTGGACGGTTTTCTCAAGCATACGTCTAAAATGCTGGCCAATACGTCCAAATGGGCGGGGTTCGTGATGAGCGCCGATATGGACCTGGACAGCGTCAAGCGCCTGGATTTGATGAGCATGGGCCCCAGGAGCGTTCTTTCTGTAATATTCGCCCATTCCGGCCTTATAAAGCACGCCGCTTTTTCCCTGGCGCACAGCGCCGACAAGTCCGCCGTGAAAGCGCTTTCCGTCAGGCTTAACCGCCGTCTTAAGGACCTTCCTATTTCCGACATCCCGAAGCTTATCTTCAAAGAATTCCTGGTTAAGGAAAAGGATAAGGGTCTTGAGGAACTGCTGAAGAAATTAGTGGAATACTTCAGGGGCCTTTCTAAAAGCGACGAGTCGCTTTACCTGGAAGGTTTGAACCGTATTTATTCTAATCTCGAGGACGGCAATGTTGAGGACCTGCGCAATGTAGCGCGCCTGCTTGAGGAGAAAGACCGCTTTTCCGGATTATTGCGCGAGCGCCTGCGCGACTGCGCCTTTAAGACCAAGGCCCTGGCCGCTCCGGGCAAACGCCATATAGTCGACGTTACCATCGGCTCCGAGAACAGCATGAAAGAATTCAGGAATTTCAGCCTGGTTTCCAGCTCCTACTGCATAAACGACAAAGCCGTCGGCCTGGTGGGCATACTGGGCTACAAACGCATGGAGTATCCTCGCATGATCTCCCTGGTGGATACGGTAAGCTCCATGATGGAAGACATGCTGGGAGAGTGGGAAAAAATTGACTTCGAAGAGTAACGCATATGAAAAAACATAAGGCAGAAGAAATTAAGACCGAAACAAAAGAGAAAGAGCCGGCCTGCGAGTGCGGGGGTGAGGGGCAGGAAGCGGCTCCGGCGGCCGTTGAGGCGGAAAAGCAGACGGCAAAGGCTGAAGATTATTATAACCAGCTTCTGCGCCTGCAGGCCGATTTTGAAAACTACCGCAAGCGGATGGAGAAGGAAAAGCCCGAACTTATAAAGTGGGGCAAGGCCGAGATCCTGATAAAGCTGCTTCCTCTTTATGACATGCTGCTGGCGGCCCATCTGCACGTTAATAACGCCAGGGACGGCGGCGGGAACGGGGACGTGCTCAAAGGCCTGGAGATGATCTTCAAGGAATTTTCAAAGGTGTTCGAGGCCGAGGGCCTGCGCCGGATGGAGCCGGTAGGCAAGCCCTACGACCCGATGGCTTCGGAGATACTGGGCGTAGTGGACGGCACCGAGGAGAACGACGGGCTGGTGGTTGAGGAGCTGCAAAAAGGCTTCTATTACGGAGAGAAAATACTTCGTCCCGCCCGTGTGAAGATAGCCAGGAAAAAAGCGGCCCCGGAGCCGCCTGCAGCGGAGGAAACCGCCGAAGCGGAGCAAAGCGGGGCGGACCAGGAACAGGAAGAAAAGTAAATTTCAGAAAATTAATTTGGAGGACAATAAAATGGCAAAAATAATAGGTATAGACCTCGGAACTTCTAATACGGCCGCCGCGGTGATGGAAGGCGGCAAAGTCACTATCATCCCTTCGGCCGAAGGCACCACTCTCGGCGGGAAGGCTTTCCCGTCTTACGTGGCTTTCGCCAAAGACGGGCAGATGCTGGTAGGCGAGCCCGCCCGCAGGCAGTCGGTGGCCAATCCGGAAGGCACCATTTCCGCCTTCAAGCGGAAAATGGGCACGGACCATAAATACAGCATTGTGGGCAAGGAATTCACGCCCCCTCAGCTCTCGGCTTTCCTGCTTCAGAAAGTAAAGCGGGACGCCGAAGCTTTTCTCGGAGAGAAAGTGGAGAAGGCCGTTATTACCGTGCCTGCCTACTTCAACGATAATCAGCGCCAGGCCACCAAGGACGCCGGAACTATAGCCGGGCTTGAAGTTGTCCGCCTGGTTAACGAGCCTACCGCCGCGGCCCTGGCTTACGGCATAGACAAAGAGGGCCGCGACCAGAAGATAATGGTGTTCGACCTGGGCGGCGGAACGCTCGACGTAACCATCATGGAGATGGGTAAAGAGGGGACCTTCGACGTGATAGCCACCTCCGGAGACACCCAGCTGGGCGGCACCGACATGGACCGCGCGCTGGTGGACTTCCTTGCCGGCGAGTTCCGCAAGGATACCGGCATAGACCTCACCAAGGACGCCACCTCTACGCAGCGCATAAAAGAGGCTGCGGAGAAAGCCAAGATTGAGCTTTCCACCGTGATGGAGACCGAGATAAACCTTCCGTTTATCTCCGCCGACGCCACCGGGCCCAAGCACATGGCGCTTAAGCTCTCCCGCGCCCGCCTGGAATCACTGGTTGAAGGCATCGTAAAGCGCTGCCAGAAATCAATAGACACCGCGCTGACCGACGCCAAGATGAAAAGTTCGGATATCAACCGTATAATCCTGGTGGGCGGGCCCACCCGCATGCCTATCGTCCAGAAATTCATCGAGGACTACGCCGGCAAGAAAATAGAGCACGGCATAGACCCCATGGAATGCGTCGCCACCGGGGCCGCCGTACAGGCTGCGGTGCTTACCGGCGACGTTAAAGACGTTCTGCTGCTGGACGTTACCCCGCTGTCCCTGGGCATAGAAACCCTCGGTTCGGTAATGACGCGCCTGATAGACAAGAACACCACCATCCCGGTAAAGAAGACTCAGGTTTTCTCCACCGCCGCGGATTCGCAGCCGGCCGTCACCATACACGTGCTGCAGGGCGAGCGCGCGATGGCGGGCGACAATGTGTCGCTCGGCAAATTCGACCTGGACGGGATCCCGCCGGCCCCCCGCGGCGTACCGCAGATAGAAGTGGCCTTCGATATTGACGCCAACGGCATACTGCAGGTGCACGCCAAGGACCTCGGTACCGGCAAGGCGCAGCATATCACTATCAGCGCTCCCAACAAGCTGTCCAAGGAAGACATCGACAAATTCGTCAAGCAGGCGGAGCAGTTCGCCGACGAAGATAAAAAACATAAGGAAAAAGTCGAGGTCAGGAATGAGGCCGATACCGTCCTCTATACCACGGAGAAAGCGCTGCGCGACCACGGCGATAAGATCTCCCCGGACGAGCGACTTGCGGTGGACCGCGCCATCAACGAGATGAAGGAAGCTATGAAAGGCGACGACATGGATAAGGTTAAAAAGAGCAAAGATGAACTTATCCGCGTTTCCCAGAAACTCGGAGAGGCGGTCTACAAGGACGCCCAGGCAAAAGCCGCCCCCGGGGCGGCCGGGGGTGGAGCGGGTCCCGCTCCTGAAGGCGCCAAGGCTGGCGCCGGCGCCAAAGACGATGTAGTGGACGCGGAAGTTGTCGACGATAAAAAATAGAAGCTAACTGCCAGGATAGCGTATAGCGGGCGGAGTACCGGCCCCTATACGCTATTCTTGCTATAATTTACTTAGGTTCTTATTCTATGCAGCCCTGTCACCTATTATAACTATGGCATCAAACGATTATTACCGCACCCTGGGGGTGGCCCGCAACGCCGCTCCGGACGAGATTAAATCCGCTTACCGCAAGCTCGCGATGAAGCATCATCCCGACCGCAACCCGGGCAATGACGCGTCCGAGTCCGCTTTTAAGGAAATTAACGAAGCTTACGAGGTTCTTTCAACTCCGGAAAAGCGCCGGATTTACGACCAGTACGGGGCCGAGGGGCTTAAGGCCGGCGCTGGCGGCGGCCGCGGCGGCTTCGGAGGATTTCAGGGCGCGGACCTGGGAGACATGTTCGGCGATCTTTTTGAAAACCTGTTTACCCAGGGCCAGGGAGGGGGACGCGGTAAACCCCGGACCAGGCGCGGGGCCGATCTGAAAGAAGAGGTTTCAATAACCCTGGAGGAAGCTTTTACCGGGGTAAAAATACCTCTGGATATAGAGCGTACCGAGGTTTGCAGGGAATGCGAGGGGACCGGAGCGAAGGGCAAAACAGGCATACGCAAGTGTCCCGCGTGCCGCGGCTCGGGCCGTGTCCAGTATTCGCAGGGCTTTTTCTCTTTCAGCCAGGCTTGCCCGGACTGCGGCGGCCAGGGCGAGGTCATAACAATCCCCTGCAAAGCCTGCAGCGGGGCCGGCCGTCAAAAAAAGAGCATCTCAATAAATAT
>MNUR01000040.1:15798-16674 GCA_001871115.1 Elusimicrobia bacterium CG1_02_56_21
GCGGCGACGCCGGGCTGCGCGGTGGCGACTCGGGAGACCTGTATATACAGGTCAGCCTTAAGCACCATCCTCATTTTGAAAGGCAGGCGCGCGACCTTGTTTACGAGTGCCCTGTCGCGGTCTGGCAGGCCGCCCTCGGCGGCGAGACGGAAGTTCCGGTAATTGAAGGCGGCCGGGTAAAGATCAGGATCCCGCAGGGCACGCAGCACGGCAAGGTTTTTCGGCTGCAGGACCATGGCATGCCCGGGCCCGGAGGCAGGCCCCGGGGCGACCTGATGGTGAAGGTTAAGCTGGAGGTTCCGCACGACCTTAATCCCAGGCAGCGCGAGCTGTTTGAAGAGCTCGCTAAAATAGCCGGCCACGAGGCGCCTGCCGGGGATAAAGAGAAAGGTTTTTTTAAGAAGATACTGGGGTAGTTATCCGCATGGCCCAATATTTGATCCCCGCAGAAAATATACGCAACGGCGAATTCTTCGCCGGGCCCGAAGAGTCCAGCCATATCGCCAGGGCGGCCCGCGCCCGGGCGGGGGATGAAATAGATATTTTTGACGGCAAGGGCAACCGGTATCGCGTTGTCCTTAACTCCGTATCCGGAGAAAGAGTAACGGGTTCTGTGAAGGAAAAACTGCCCAACCCGGAATACAAAACAAAACTTACGCTTTGTTTTGCGGTTGTAGCCAGGCCGGCCCTTGAAAGCATCTTGGAGCATTGCACCGAGGCGGGGGTGGAAGTTTTTCAGCCGGTGATGGCCTCCCGGGTGCAATTCGACCTCTTCAGCGACTGGGAGCGGCGCTCGGGGCGGCGGGGCCAGATAATTGCAGCGGCTGCCAAGCAGTGCGGCCGCGGGACCCTGCCGGTGGTCCGCAAACCGGAGAA
>MNUR01000073.1:0-14344 GCA_001871115.1 Elusimicrobia bacterium CG1_02_56_21
ATTATAGCGCAGGTGATATCGGCGCAACGATTCAAGGATAAGCACAAATTTTGGAGTTACTGCGGCCTTGTAAGGCATCGGATGGAAAGTGGCGGTCATGTTTATGGAAGTAGGCGAGGCTGGGGAAACCGGACATTGAAGTGTGTTTTTAAGATGGCGGCTAAAAGCGTATTAACAGGCGAAAATGAATTGCGGGCGCACTATGATGAATTGCGAGCGAAGGGAGCGACACGCCCTTGACGGGTTGGTCTGCTATACTATTTAGGAAGTTGTTGATTGTTACGTATTGGGTGGGAAAAATACTTGCCGTATTCGCCATGAAGTGGCAATATTAATTACCAGTGTCTGTTTACGGAGCATTTGATCATGATAAAAATACTGAACGTGTTGCCTATAGGCAAATATTTACGTGTATTTATTTGCTCTAAGGCAAAAATATACATATAATCCTGTATATGGCAAAAACCAGGTATCTTGTTGAATCGATAGTAGAAGACCTTAAAGCCAAGATGGTCTTTGTCGGAGGCCCGCGGCAGGTGGGGAAAACGACGCTGGCCCGCGAACTTGTTGCGGCCCATTTCAAGGAGACCGCTTATTTCAACTGGGATAAGAAAAGCGAACGGGTTAAAATGATGGCCGCCGAATGGCCTGCTTCCGCGCAGTTGATAGTGCTTGATGAGATCCACAAATACCGCGCTTGGAAAAGATTTGTAAAGGGCGAATTCGATACTCACCGCGATAAATACCGTTTTATGGTTACCGGCAGCGCCCGTCTGGATATTTACCGCAAAGGCGGCGACTCGCTGCAGGGCCGTTATCATTATTACCGTCTCCACCCTTTTTCCATAGCCGAGTTGGCCGGCCTGCCGGTCCCCTCACTTGAGCCGTTCAAAGAGCTTACACTGCCCTCCGGGGATCAGAAGGAAGCGTTCCAGCTTCTGGAAAAGCGGGGGGGCTTTCCCGAACCGCTGTTTGCCGGCAGCGACCGGACGCTCAGGCGCTGGCATAATGAGCGCAATGAGCGTTTATTCCGCGAGGACATAAAGGATGTGGAGTTCGTGCGCGACCTTGGCAATATACAATTGCTGAGCGATATGCTGCCGGGGCGGGTGGGGTCTTTGCTTTCGGCTAATTCCCTGCGGGAGGACCTTGAGGTAAGTCATCGCGCGGTTTCCCATTGGCTGGACATTCTTGAGCGCTTTTATTACCACTTTAGAATAAGACCGTTCACCTGGAGTAAGATCCGCAGCCTGAAAAAGGAGCCCAAGCTGTATCTTTGGGACTGGTCTGAAGTGCCGGACGAGGCAGCGCGTTTTGAAAACATGGTCGCTTCGCATCTGCTTAAGCTGGTTCACTGGCTTACTGACAGGGAGGGCTATAAGGCGGATCTTTATTTTCTCAGGGATACTGCCAAGCGGGAGGTGGACTTTCTTGTGGCTGTGGCAGGTAAGCCCTGGTTCGCTGTGGAAGTTAAAAGCCAGAGCGAACATCTGGCGCCAATGCTGCCTTACTTCCGGGACAGGCTGGCTGTTCCTTTTTGTTATCAGCTTTTGCGCAAGCCGGGCGTAGATAAAATTTCAGGCGGTGTCCGTATTGTGTCGGCAGATAAATTCCTGGCGGCCCTGGTTTAATAATGCCCGGCCGGCATGAGGGCGAGGGCGGCGAGATCTTTGTGCTTAATATGGGCGAGCCGGTGAAGATACTGGACCTGGCCCGCAATATGATAGTGCTTAACGGGCTGGTTCCGGATAAGGACATAGAGATAAAGTTTACCGGGCTTAAGCCGGGCGAGAAGATGTATGAAGAACTGTTCCGGGACGGGGATATCCGCAAGGATACCGGGCATAGCTATATTTTCGCGGCTGTTGCCGGCGCGAGCTGATAAAAGAGGCCGTAGAGAATATCGTAGTTCAGCATAATGCCGACTATAAAAGGTGGTGGAACGGCCTGGATAACACCGAGCGCAAGATCGTTATAGGATTAGCAGAGGGAGGCAGCGCCGTAACTTCACAACAGTTCATTCAAAAATACGGAATTAAGACCGCCAGCACCTCGGGCAGCGCCATCGGACGGTTGAGAGACAAAGGTATAGTTATCAGGCGTGATAACAACGCCTATGAGGCAGAAGATCCGTTCTGGAAAGAGTGGATAATCTTAAACAGGAATTAGGGCCTAGGAAGGGTTAATCACCGCGCTGTTCTATATAGACAAGGAGCTGCGCGAGAAGGGCTTTGCCTGGCAGCTCTGCGCCTTCCGCAGTAAATATATAAAAAACAGGGATCCCACGGCTGGAGCTTCTGGAACCCCTCTAATTCCGGCGAGATAGTGGATATCATAATCACCGACAACCTGAAGAGTTTTAAGATAATTAACATAAAGTGCGGCGGCCTGGAGCTGCCGGTAGTCTCCCGCGCGGACCTTATGCGCATGAAGCGCAAAAGCGGCAGGCCGCAGGACCTGGAAGACATAAAAGCGCTGGAGGGTTTAAAATGAGACCGACACAATATTTCTTGAAAGAATACCGGGAGCGCTGCTCCGCAAGGACACCGGGGCAAATACTGGCATTCCTAGAAGATTTCCGCCTTCTGCATTCACACCAGGTAAAACCTAAAAGCAGACTTATCAGCATAAAGATCCCCGAGCCGCTCCTGGCTGCTTTCAGGGAAAAATGCAAACAGGCCGCCGTCCCCTATCAGACACAGATAAAGATCATCATGGATAAATGGCTTTAGGCAGAAAGGGGCAGGCTCTTTAACGGGCCGTGGGCGGTATATAAGGCCCCTTGCGGGGACTTTTTTAATATGGCAGGATGGGGTTAGGACCGTAGTAAGCAAAGTAAAAGGGCAGGAGGTAAAATGAAATATTTTATGATGGCTTGTTTAATGGGGCTGGGAATAGGGACCGGTTTTGCCCGGGATGAAGATTTTACCGCTAAGATATTTAACGCCGAAGGTCCCGTGGAGTGCCTTAAAGCGGGGGCAGGGGCCTGGGTAGCGGTTGCTGCGCCTTATATGCTGAATGCCGGGGACCAAATTAAGACCGGCCCCGCCGGCAAGGCCGATATCTACATAAAGTACGGAGCAAAGGTAAGGCTGGGCCCTGAAACCACCTTTATGGTGAATAAAGTATCCCCCGGGGGGAACACCGTGCAGGTTATGCGCGGCAGAATGTCCGCCTGGATACGCAAGTTAGCTAACCGAAAGTTTTCAGTGCGCACCCCGGCGGCCGTCTGCGCCGTGCGCGGTACCGTTTTCGGCGTAGAGGTGGACGAGGCCGGCGAAACCACCTGGGACCTGTTCTCGGGGTCTATAGACGTCTCCGACAATATGGGGAATATGATAGGGATGCTTCCAAATAACCGCCTTAAGGTTACCCCTGCCGGCGGAGCCGCAATCCCCGAAGCCCTGCCGGCCGGCGTAAAGCCGCCTTCCGAGCCCGCAAAGATCAAAGAAGAAAAAGCCGAGATAAAGGCCGAGAAGAAAATGGCTAAAGCCCAGGCCAGGGAAGAGGCCGCTGCCAGGGAAAAAGCCGAGGAGCAAGGCCGGCGGCCGGTGCAGGTAGTTGAGCCCGTTGCCATCGTTATCCCCACCCAGGAAGTGCTCGAAAGCCTGGAAGTAAGCGGTTCTAATCCTTAAGACATTATCTTTTATTGAACAGGCTGCTTATTAAGCAGCCTGTTTTTTTATTGCCGGTTAATGTCCAGAGGCAGGGTTTTTAAAAAATTGTTATTATATCTATATGAAAAGGGTGCTTATTGTGGGCGGGGCGGGGTATATTGGGTCACATACCAATAAACTGCTTTCCGGTAACGGCATTAAAACCGTAGTTTTTGACAATTTATCCACCGGCCACAGGCGCCTGGCGCGCTGGGGGGAGTTTTTTAAAGGGGACCTGGCCAGGCCCGCGGACCTGGCCCGCTGCTTTAAGAAATACAAGATCTCGGCCGTAATGCATTTCAGCGCTTTTGCCTTTGTGGGTGAATCGTTTGCCGACCCCGCTAAATACTATTGCAATAATGTGGGCAATACCCTTAATTTGCTTAACGCAATGCGCGCTGCGGGCGTGGCTAAGTTCATTTTTTCTTCTTCCTGCGCCGTTTACGGCGAGCCGGCTTGTTTGCCGATGAAAGAAAACCTGCCTTTTAACCCGGTAAACCCCTATGGCAGGACGAAAAAGATGGTGGAGGATATCCTTGCCGACTACAGCGCGGCTTACGGCCTGAAATACGCCGCCCTGCGCTACTATAACGCGGCCGGCGCCGACCCTGACGGTGAAACCGGCGAGCTGCATAACCCGGAAACCCACCTTATCCCGCTGGTCCTGGCCGCGGCTGCGGGCCGGCTTAAAGATATAAAAGTTTTCGGCTCCGATTATAAGACCCCGGACGGAACCTGCCTGCGGGATTATATTCATGTGACCGACCTGGCTTCCGCCCATTTGCTTGCTCTGCGCTACCTTGAGAAAGGCGGAAGCAGCGGAGGTTTTAACCTTGGCAATGGCAAGGGTTACAGCGTGCTGCAGGTTATTAAAACCGCCGAGAAAGTTACAGGCGGTAAGGTTAAAATTGTTAAGGCCCCGCGCCGCGCGGGGGACCCGGCCGCGCTGGTGGCGTCTTCTTTTTTGATTAAAAAGAAAATGGGCTGGAAACCGCGGTATGCCGGGCTGGAAGAGATAGTGAGGACGGCCTGGGAATGGCATAAGAAGAATTAGGGGGAATCGGGTCGGGAGTCGGGGATCAAGAAAGAAAGAAGAAAAAGAAGGGAAAGAAGAGAAGAAAATATGAAATTTACTTTTACCAAGACTGAACTGGCGGGGCTTATTGTGGTTTCCCCGCAGGTGGGCAGCGACGAGCGGGGGACATTCTCCGAGAATTATAAGATGAGCGAGTTTAAGAAAGCCGGGATTAAAGATATTTTTGTGCAGGAGAACCGCTCCGTTTCCCGGAAGGGCGTACTGCGCGGCCTGCATTACCAGCTTGCGCCGCATGCCCAGGCAAAATTGGTGCGCTGCGGGCGCGGGCGTATTTATGACATGGCCGCCGACCTCCGGCCCCGGTCAAAGACCTATGGTAAAAGCTTCGGGCTGGAGCTTTCAGAAGCCAACGGGCTGATGCTTTATATACCAGCGGGTTTTGTGCACGGCTTTTACGCATTAACAGATAAAGCCGAGGTAATGTATAAATGCTCAAAAGAGTACGCCCCCAGCCACGACAGCGGGGTGCGCTGGAACGACCCTGTGCTGAATATTAAATGGCCGATAGTGGGCAAACCCAAGCTTTCAAAAAAAGACAGCGAGCTGCCTTTCTTAGAGGACTAGAGGACTGGAGGATTAGCAGGAAAGGGAATGGGGAATACTCGGTTACTTAAATTTTAGGAGATTATTATGAAAGGAATTATACTTGCGGGCGGTTCGGGGACGCGGCTTTATCCGGTTACTACCGTAGTTTGCAAACAGCTTCTCCCGGTTTACGACAAGCCGATGATCTACTATCCTTTGTCGGCGCTGATGCTGGCCGGGATAAAAGACATCCTTCTGATTTCAACCCCGCAGGACCTGCCCAGGTTCAGGGAAATATTCGGCGACGGAACGGCCTGGGGACTAAATCTTGAATATAAGGAACAGCCAAAGCCGGAGGGCATAGCCCAGGCATTCCTGATAGCCGAAGACTTTGTGGGCAAAGACGATGTCTGCCTGGTCCTTGGTGATAACATTTTTTACGGCCACGGCTTGCCGGAAGCTTTCCAAAGAGCGGTAAAAGCCGCAAAACAGGGACAGGCCACCGTATTCGGTTATTATGTTAACGACCCGGAACGCTATGGCGTGGTGGCTTTTAATAAAGCCGGCAAGGCGCTTTCAATTGAAGAGAAACCGGAGAAGCCCAGATCTAAATACGCCGTTACCGGTTTGTATTTCTATCCCAACGAAGTTATAAAAGCGGCTAAAAACATGAAGCCCAGCGCCCGCGGAGAACTGGAGATCACCGACGTGAACAAGGTTTTCTTAAAGCGCGGCCGTCTTAAGGTAGAACTCCTGGGCCGCGGTTACGCCTGGCTGGACACCGGAACCTTTGACAGCCTGCTTGAAGCCGGGGAATTTATAGCTACTGTAGAGCGCCGCCAGGGCCTTAAAATAGCCTGCATAGAAGAGATAGCCTACAATATGGGCCTTATAAACAAGGGGCAGCTGCTGCGCTTTGCCGATAAGCTTAAGAAGAACAGCTACGGGGAATACTTGAAGAAAGTGGCGGATGGGGAATAGGGGAACGGAAATCGGGAACCGGGGACCGGGAACCAGGAACGGAGAAGAATTTAATGAAAAATATTCTTGTTACGGGCGGGGCGGGTTTTATCGGGAGCAATTTTATACGGTATGTTTTTGACAAGGCCGGTTTTAAAGGCCGGGTGGTGAACCTGGACAAGCTTACTTATGCCGGGAACCCTGAGAACCTGGCCGATATACAGCGGAAGTTCAAAGGCCGCTACGCATTTGTAAAAGGAGATATCTGCGATTTTAAGACCGTGGCCGGTGTAATGAAGAAGTATAAAATCTCTGAAATTGTGCATTTTGCCGCCGAGAGCCATGTGGACCGCTCTATCTTCGGGCCTAAAGATTTTATAGAGACTAATATCCACGGGACTTTCAGCCTGCTTGAAGCGGCCAGAACGATATGGGGGATAGGGAATCGGGAACCGGGAGTCGGGAATCGGGGATCCGGGAAATTCAGGTTTCATCATGTCAGCACCGACGAGGTTTATGGGTCGCTGGGGAAGACGGGGAAATTTAAAGAGACTACGCCTTATGATCCTCATAGCCCTTATTCCGCTTCCAAGGCTTCTTCGGACCATTTGGTGCGGGCTTATAGCGACACCTATGGGCTGCCTATAACCATCTCGAACTGTTCCAATAATTACGGGCCTTATCACTTCCCTGAGAAGCTGATACCGCTGGCTATACTGAACGCTCTTGAGGGGAAACCCCTGCCGGTTTACGGCGACGGCTTGCAGGTGCGGGACTGGCTTTATGTTGAAGACCATTGCGCCGCTATCTGGAAGATACTTAAAAAAGGCCGCGCCGGCGAGACCTATAATATCGGCGGGAACTGCGAGATGAAGAATATTAATGTGGTAAAAGGCATTTGCGCGGCCCTCGAGCGCGCCGTGCCGGCCCGGCATAACAAGGCGCTGGGCGGGAAGAAATATTCCGACCTTATAACCTATGTTAAAGACCGCGCCGGCCATGACCGCCGTTACGCTATAGACTTCAGCAAGCTTAAAAAAGAACTGGGCTGGCAGCCTTCAGTGCGTTTTGCCGGCGGGCTGGCTAAAACCGTGGACTGGTACCTGGCCAATCCCGGCTGGGTTAAGAACGTTAAATCAGGCGCTTACCGCAGCTGGCTCAGGAAGAATTATACAAGATGAAACTGACCTTCCTCGGGACTAATGGCTGGTACGATACCGGCACCGGCAATACTGTAAGCGCCCTGGTAAAAACCAGGCGTTTCAATATAGTCCTGGACGCCGGGAACGGGATATATAAACTTGGGGAACATATAAACCCGGCTAACCCGGTTTTTATTCTGCTCAGCCATTTTCATATAGACCATATAGCCGGTTTGCATCTTCTTCTTAAATTCCGGTTTAAACACGGGCTCACTATTTGCGGCGGGAAAGGCGCGCGCAGGCTGCTGAATATCTTTGTGAACAAGCCTTTCACCTGCCCTTTTAAAGGTTTGCCTTATCCTGTTAAGGTTCTGGAATTGCCTGCCCAGGCTAAAGATTTGCCTTTTAAAATTACCACGCTGCCGCTTGAGCATGCGGACCCCGTTCTTGGCATGCGCCTTGAGCTGGAGGGGAAAACCATAACCTATTGCACCGATACCGGTTTTTGCCCTAATGCCCTGAAGCTGGCTAAAAACGCCGATTTCCTTATAACTGAATGCGCTCATGCCCCCGGCGAGTCCAATCCGGGCTGGCCGCATTTTAACCCGGAGACGGCCGCTAAACTGGCCCGTGAAGCCGGGGCCAAACGCCTGGCTATCACCCATTTTTCCGCCGACCGCTACCGCAACGCGGCCGCGCGCGCGGCCGGCCTGAAGATCTCCCGCAGGATCTTCCCGCGGGCAATAGCGGCAAAAGACGGGCTGAGAGTAGAGGTTTAAAGGCTTGGCGGATTAGATGAATAGAAAGAGTGGGAGCGAGAAAGGCCTGAAGGGCCTTTTTTTCTGGGATATGCGGTGTTTTAGTCTTTTGCTATAATATTTATATTATTGGGGCTCGTTTTAGCCATATTTTAACTTCAAAGGGCGGGTCAATGAAAAAGGCTTTAATAACAGGTATTACCGGGCAGGACGGGTCTTATCTTACGGAACTTCTTTTGAAAAAGGGCTATGAAGTGCACGGTATCCGCCGCCGCGCCGCTTCTTTTAATATGGCCCGCATCAGCCACCTTACCGCCGATCCCCGCCTTAAACTGCATTACGGGGACCTGACAGATTCTACCAACCTTACCCGCCTGATAGCGGCTATAAAGCCCGACGAGATATACAATCTCGGAGCCCAGAGCCATGTAGCCGTAAGCTTTGAAGAGCCGGAATATACGGCAGACTGCGACGGGCTCGGGACCATGCGCCTGCTTGAGGCCATCCGCCTGCTTGGCCTTACCAGGAAAACCCGCATCTACCAGGCTTCCACCTCGGAGCTGTTCGGCAAGGTGCAGGAAATTCCGCAGACCGAAAAGACCCCTTTCTACCCCCGCAGCCCTTACGGCGTGGCCAAGATGTACGCTTACTGGATAACCGTGAACTACCGGGAATCCTACGGTATGTTCGCCTGCAACGGTATTCTTTTTAACCATGAAAGCCCGCTGCGCGGCGACGAATTTGTCACCCGCAAAATAACCCGGGCTATGGGCCGGATACTCCTGGGCCGGCAGAAATGCCTTTATATGGGCAATATGAATTCCTTGCGCGACTGGGGCCATGCCAAAGACTATGTGCGCGCAATGTGGCTTATACTGCAACAGAAAAAGGCCGAGGATTTTGTAATAGCCACCGGCAAGCAGTACTCCGTGCGCGAATTTATAGAACTGGCAGCTGAAGAGCTGGGCATAACCCTGGCCTGGAAAGGCAAAGGTATAGCCGAAGCCGGCTATGTAAAAGCTATCAGGTCTATCGGCGGGCTGGAGCTGCAATTAAAGAAAGGCGATGTGATAGTGCGCATAGACCCCAAGTTCTACCGCCCGGCGGAGGTGGAAACTTTGCTGGGCAACCCGGCTAAATCCAAAAAGGTCCTGGGCTGGAAGCCGGAAATTTCGTTCCGGCAGCTGGTGTCCGAGATGGCAGCCAGCGACCTTAAACTGGCCTTGAGCGAGCGCTGCCTTAATGAAGCCGGTTACGGGATGGTAAAGAGCTGCTAAATGAAAAAAGCTTTAATTACCGGCAGCCGCGGCCAGGACGGTTCTTATTTAAGCCGTTTCCTGCTCGGCAAGGGTTACAAGGTTTACGGCGCCGACCGCGGCGGGGATACCGGCATCTGGCGCCTGCGCGAGCTGGGAATAGAGGGGAAGGTGAAAGAGATTTCGCTGGACCTGCTTGAGCCGACAAATATCATGGACGCGCTTGAAAAGATCAGGCCGGACGAGATCTATAATTTCGCGGCGCAGAGCATAGTTAAGCTTTCTTTCGACCAGCCGGTGCTTACGGGCGAGATAAACGCTTTAGGCGTGACCCGCCTGCTGGAGGCGATCCGCAAGGTGTGTCCGCGCGCCCGCTTTTTTCAGGCCTCCACGGCAGAGCTGTTCGGCAGCACCGGCAGCGCGCAACGCAATGAAACCACCGCCTTCCACCCCAAGAGCCCCTACGCCGTGGCCAAGCTTTACGCCCATTGGATAACCGTAAATTACCGCCAGGCCTACGGCCTTTACGCCGTCTGCGCCATATTGTTCAACCACGAGAGCCCTCTGCGGGGAGAGGAATTTGTTACCCGCAAGATAGCCGCCGCCGCCGCCCGCATAAGCCGCGGCCTGCAGCAGAAAGTGGTTGTGGGCAACCTGGACGCCTGCCGCGATTGGGGCTACGCCGGGGAATACGTTGAGGGGATGTGGCGCATGCTGCAAAAGCCCAAAGCCGACGACTATATACTGGCCACCGGCAAAACCCATACAGTGCGCGAGTTCATAGAGGCCGCCTTCGCCGCCGCCGGTATTAAGCTGGCGTGGAGGGGCAAAGGTTTAGGGGAGAAAGGCGTTGCTAGCGCCTCGGGCAAAACAGTGGTGGAAGTTTCTAAGGATTTCTACCGGCCCGCCGAAGTGGAGCGTCTGCAGGGGAATTCTTCCAAGGCCGTGAATAAATTGGGCTGGAAGCCGAAGACTAAATTTAAAAAACTGGTGGCGCTGATGGTGGAAGCAGAGTTCAGCCGCCTGGATAAAAAGAAGGTGAATTTATGAAAGCAGTAATTCTTGCCGGGGGTTCCGGTACCCGTCTCTGGCCCCTTTCCCGCTACGGCCTGCCCAAACAGTTCATAAAGATAAACGGGGGAAAATCTTTGCTCTGCCAGACCGTAGAGCGCCTGGCGGCGGTAGTCCCGCTGCGGGATATCTTTGTTATCACCAATGAAGATTATCAATTCCATGTTCAGGCTGACCTTAAGGCTGTTTCCCCGAGCATAGAGAATAATATTATTCTGGAACCGGTAGGCCGCAATACCGCCCCCGCTATAGCCCTGGTTATGAAGTACTGCCTGGAGAAAGCGAAGTGCAAAAAAGACGAGGTAATTCTTATCTGCCCGTCAGACCATATAATACAGCCGGTGGAGAAATTCGCCAAATACGCAAGGCAGGCCGAAGCGGCCGCTAAAGCCGGCAGTATAGTCACTTTCGGCATAAAGCCGGACCGGCCCGAGACCGGCTACGGCTATATTAAAAAAGGCGGCAAGGCCGCAGGGAACGGCGGGGTCTGCAAAGTTGAGAAATTCGCCGAGAAGCCGGACCTGAAGACGGCCGGGAAATATCTGAAAGACGGGAACTATTACTGGAACTCCGGGATGTTCGCTTTTACCATAAAAACAATGCTGGCCGAGTTCAAGGCTTATGCACCCGAGATCAGCCGCAAAATGCCGGCCACCCTGGCAAAGATGACAGCTGATTTTAAGAACATGCCTTCTATCTCTATAGACTACGCGGTAATGGAGAAGTCCAAAAAAGCTACGGTCCTGCCTATAGACATACTCTGGTCCGACGTAGGCTCCTGGGATTCTCTGCCTGAAGTCATCAGGCCGGATTCCGATGGAAATGTGAAGGTGGGCGATGTGCTTGCTCTGGATACAAAGCGCACCATAGTTATGGGTGAGGGCAGGCTGATCTCAACTATAGGGCTGAAAGATCTGATAATTGTAGATACTGCCGACGCTTTGCTTATAGCCAGGCGGGGCCAGGCGCAGCGGGTTAAAGAAGTAGTTGAAATGCTGAAAGAGCGCAAGCGCAAAGAAGTAATTGAGCATACTACCACTTACCGCCCCTGGGGCTCCTATACCGTGCTGGAAGAAGGCCAGCGCTACAAGATTAAGCGGATAGTAGTTAAGCCGGCCCAGAAGCTCAGCCACCAGCTGCATTATCACCGCAGCGAGCACTGGATAATTGTAAAAGGCACCGCCAGGGTGACCATAGGCAAGACCACCTCGCTCGTTCACGAGAACGAAAGTACCTATGTGCCGAAGTCCACCGGGCACCGCCTGGAGAACCCCGGCAAGGTGCCTCTTGAGATGATAGAGGTGCAGAACGGGGAATATGTGGGCGAAGACGATATAATCCGTTTTAACGATATCTACGGGCGTAAGAACAAGTAAGGAGAGAACTGATGAAAGTAGTTATTCTTGCTGGCGGTATGGGGACGCGGCTTAGCGAAGAGACCGACTTGAAACCCAAGCCGATGGCCGAGATAGGGACCAAGCCTATGCTCTGGCATATCATGAAGATCTACTCCCATTACGGTTATAACGATTTTGTGCTGGCCCTTGGCTACAAAGGCTATATGATAAAGGAGTATTTCGCTAATTACTTCCTGCACCAGGCCGACGTGACCATAGACATGAGGAATAATAAAATGACCGTGCACCATAAAAAGGCCGAGCCCTGGAAAGTGACCCTGGTGGATACCGGATTAAATACAATGACCGGCGGCCGGATAAAGCGGGTGCAGGAATATATAGGCAAAAAACCTTTTATGCTTACCTACGGCGACGGGGTGGCGGATGTGGACCTGAGGAGACTGGTAGCTTTCCATAAGAAGAGCCGCAGCCTGGCAACTATTACGGCAATACAGAACCTTGGGCGCTTCGGCGCAATAGATATGGGAGCCGACGGCAAGGTAAGAGCTTTTGAAGAGAAGCCTCAAGGCGACGGAGCCTGGATAAACGGAGGGTTCTTCGTGCTGGAGCCTGAAATATTCGACTATATAAAAGAAGGGGATGCCTCTATCTGGGAGCGGAACCCCATGGTCAGGCTGGCTTCCGACCGCAAAATGTCTTCTTACCAGCATTCCGGTTTCTGGAAATGCATGGATACTCTGCGCGACAAGACTGAACTGGAGTCTTTGTGGCAGTCCGGCAAAGCGCCATGGAAAGTTTGGAAGGATTAGAGGCTTGAGGATTAGCAGGAAGGGGAGGGAAGAGCGGGGAATAGGGGAGGGGGGAATGGAATTTTCTTACAGGAATCTTAAAGTCTGGCAGAAAAGCCTGGCTTTAATTAAAAGCGTGTATGCTGCTGCCGAGTTGCTGCCTAAACATGAGGACTATATTTTAAAGCAGCGGATTAAAACAGCGGTAGTGTCTGTAGCTTTAAATATCGCGGAGGGTAAAAGCCGCAAGACGGCCAAAGAGTTCTCGCAGTTCCTGAATATCTCTGCCGGTTCTCTGCATGAAGTTGACGCGGTGCTTGTGATTTGTCTGGAATTAGGATATTTAAAGAGCATAGACGAAATACATGGAAAAATTGAGGAATTAGCCAAGATGCTTAACGCTTTTAGAGGGAGTCTGAATACAAATGAAATCTAATAATAAAAAACCTTCTTTCTGTTCTTCCAGGCCCTCTAATCGTCGAGTCCGCCAATCCTCTGATTCCTGGCGCGGGAAAAGAGTGTTTCTGACCGGCAATACCGGTTTTAAGGGAGCCTGGCTTACTATCTGGCTGGAAGCCCTGGGCGCCAGGGTTTACGGCTACGCTTTGAAACCTAATACCGATCCCAGCCTTTATGAACTCTGCCGGCTGGATAAAAGCACAAAGACCGTAATCGGCGATATCCGCGACGCCGCCAGGGTGAAAAAAGCGCTGCTGGCCGCTAAGCCCGAGATAGTAATACATATGGCCGCGCAGCCCCTGGTGCGTGAATCTTACCGTGCCCCGGTAGAAACCTACTCTACTAATGTGATGGGAACCGTCAATCTGCTTGAAGCCGTGCGGTCCTGCTCTTCCGTGAAGGCCGTGGTGAACGTCACCACCGATAAATGCTACGAGAACAAAGAGCAGGCGCGCGCTTTCCGCGAAGGAGACCCTCTTGGCGGCTACGATCCTTACTCTTCCAGCAAGGCCTGCTCGGAGCTGGTTGCTTCCGCTTACCAGAATTCTTTTTTCAATCCCGCTGACTATAAGAAGCACGGCGTGGCCCTGGCTACGGCCCGCGCCGGAAATGTGATAGGCGGCGGGGACTGGGCGGCCGACAGGCTTATCCCGGACATTATAAGGGCCGCGCTGAAAGATAAGAAAGCGCGCATAAGAAGCCCGCATTCAATACGCCCCTGGCAGCATGTGCTGGAACCCCTGGCCGGCTATTTGCGGCTGGCTGAAATGCTTTATACCCGCGGCCCCCGCTATTCCGGGGCCTGGAACTTTGGCCCGGACGACGGAGAGGCCCGGGACGTAAAATGGATAGTAAAGCGGATGTTCGCCGCCTGGCCCGAAGCCCCCGGCTTTATTATAGACAAGGGCTACCATCCCCACGAGGCTCATTACCTTAAGCTCAATTCTTCAAAAGCCCGCCAGGAGCTGGGCTGGATACCGCGCTGGCATGTAGGCCAGGCTATAGACCGGATAGCCGCCTGGACGCGGGAATACCAGAACTCCGAGGATATGAGGGAAGTGACCCTGGCGCAGATAAGGGAATATACTTCCGCAGTCTAACCGGTAGAAACGAGTGAAGAGAGGATAGCCGCAAAGAGGCGCAAGAAAGCGTTAAGAAGAGCGATATATGAACAAACAAGAGTTGAATGCCCGCAAAGAGATCTTTAAGAAAGTAAAGGCTTACTATAAAAAGTTCCATAAAAAAACGGCTTTTAAGCCGGGGGAAACTTTTGTT
>MNUR01000073.1:14427-16295 GCA_001871115.1 Elusimicrobia bacterium CG1_02_56_21
TTACTGCGCCGAGTTCGAAAAACAACTGGGGGCCTATCTTGGCGTTAAACATGTCTCTCTGGTTAATTCCGGCTCTTCGGCTAACCTTATAGCTTTCATGGCGCTCACCTCGCCCAAACTGGGCGCGCGCCGGATAAAACCCGGGGACGAAGTTATAACCGTAGCCGCCGGTTTCCCTACCACCGTAACGCCAATAATCCAGTACGGCGCAGTGCCGGTTTTTGTGGATGTGGAACTGCCTTCTTACAATATTAACTGCGCCCTGCTTAAGAAAGCGCTTTCAAAAAAAACCAAAGCGGTAATGCTGGCGCATACGCTGGGGAACCCTTTTAATATAAAAACCGTAAAGGAATTTTGCGACAAGCACGGCTTATGGCTAATTGAAGATAATTGCGTGGATGGTGACAGGTGTTCTGTGGTCAGGATTGATGGGGGGATCCAGGTACTTACTATTAAAGAGATTTATGAGTTATTTCATCACTCGCGTTACAAAACATTCGAGGTGCTGTCGCACGGCGAAGTATTTTTAGAACAAGACCTGAGAGCGCCGAGCGACGAGTTCCTCAATACGCTGAGCAAAAGACAATCAGCTATTGCGGAACTGTATAAAAAGCACTCAGCCGACACGAAGAAAATAATAGATGAGTTGAAAATCACCACGGCCTCTTATTATTGCAGTCTTTTCGAGATCAGGCGCAAAATGCGGGCTTTTGCCGTGGTGAAGCCTAAATGGTCGCTGGTAAAGAATGTCGTATTTAAAGGAATCCGGGATGTTATGTGCGTTACCCAGAACTTTGGCCAGACAGCCGTTACGGCGGAGCATAGAATGATGGCTTTAAAGAACGGCCGGCTGGGTGAAATTACAACCGATAAGTTCGTAAAAGATGGCGATGGTTTTATTAATATCCTGCTGCGGGAAAATAGCGCCCTGAAAAAGGTGGATCTAGCCGGCTATCTGGCCGGCTATACGCAAAAGAACGGTAGTATAAAATTTGATAAAGACTGGATATGGTTCGAGTATAATACAAATAATTGGAAAGGAAAGATGTCCGAGCTGCCGAAAATAAAAAGGCACTACTACGGCAAAGATTTGGAAACTTTGTGCGCCTTGTTCGGGTTCTATTGTGCTGAAGGGAGCTGCGGACATGAGTTGCGCTTCAGCTCTGCCGCTTACGAAGCTATTAACCTTGTGGCCAAGGGTATAAAGGCTATCAGCAACATTAAAACCGTTAGAATCTCCGCGCAAGATTCACGGCTGCTTGTCAGGACTATAAGGGGGAGGGCCTTCAAAAATAACAGGGTGATGTTCTCGGCGAATCTGGGGCATGAGCTTGTTAATATTCTTTTTAGCGTATTAGGGGGGGGCGGCAGCCATGATAAAAGGGTGCCTAATTTTGTGTTCGATCTGGATAGAGACTATATGCGGGTGTTCTATGACCAGTATATAAGCGGTGATGGGTGCAGGAAATCAAAAAACAAGATAGATTTTGTGATAACTACCGCCAGCGCTAAAATGGCTTCGGGGGTGAATTTACTGAATAATCTCCTTTACGGAAGACATTCAAGGATAGTCTTGTCTAAAGGTAAGTATTACGATGTCGCTCCGGTTAAATCTCTTGCGCAGATAAAACGCAAAATTAACCGTGTTAAAACCGTAGAAAACAGGGAAGTGTACGATATCACTGTGGAGGGGACATCGACTTTTGTGGATGCCTGTGGAAATGTGCTGCTGCATAACTGCGACGCGCTGGGTTCCCGCTATGCCGGCAAGTTTACCGGGACCTTCGGGGACATAGGAACCTCCAGCTTTTACCCGCCGCACCATATGACCATGGGCGAGGGCGGCGCGGTTTACACTAACGATTCCC
>MNUR01000036.1:0-233 GCA_001871115.1 Elusimicrobia bacterium CG1_02_56_21
TAAAAACGCTAGATAAAACCTTGCAGTTAACCAGCCAGAAAAACATCAGCACCGCGACTTCATTAAACCATCCTCTCCTATTGACTGTTCCCTGCAAAAACGGAATCATATTCAGGAGACTAAAGGCGGGACAGGATAAAAGGACAATATGGCAAACAGCGAAAACAGGATCTCATTCCACGGAGCGGCAGGAGAAGTTACGGGCTCCAGGCATTTCCTCGAAGCTGGGGGCA
>MNUR01000036.1:239-9408 GCA_001871115.1 Elusimicrobia bacterium CG1_02_56_21
TGCTGCTTGACTGCGGAATGTTCCAGGGGCACCGCAAAGACTCCGACCAGAAGAACCGCAACTTCAGCTTCCCGCCGGCCTCGGTAGACGCCGTGCTCCTGAGCCACGCACACGTGGACCATTGCGGCCTGCTGCCCCTGCTCTACAAAAACGGCTGCGACGCCCCACTTTATACAACCCCGTCCACCTCCGAGATCACGGGGATAATGCTAGCCGACTCCGCCAGGCTTCAGGAGGGAGACGCGAGGTTCTACAACAAGATACATACCGCGGAAAAACTGACCATAGAGCCTATGTACGACGAGGATGACGCCAACCTGGCGCTCACCCATCTGAAGCCGCAAAAATACGATACGGAATTTGAGCCCGTACCCGGAGTAAAAGCCAGGTTCCTCAAAGCGGGCCACGTGCTCGGCTCTGCAATGATACAGCTGGATATCCCGGCAGGCCCGGAAACCCGCCGCCTGCTGTATACCGGCGACCTGGGCCGGGCGGAAACCCTGCTGCTCGACGACCCGGCCGCGCCGCGGGACGTTGACTACCTCGTGATAGAAAGCACTTATGGAGACCGCCTGCACGAAGCCCTTGCCGACGCCGCCGGCAAACTCGCCGAAGTTATAAAAAGAGCCGTCAGGGAAGGGGGAAAGATAATAATTCCCAGCTTCGCCCTGGAACGCACCCAGGAAATAATTTTCATCCTTGATAAAATGCGCCGGAATAAAACCGTCCCGGAGATCCCCATCTATGTCGACAGTCCGATGGCGATAAGCCTCACGGAGATCTTCAATAAGCACAAAGACGAATTCTGCTTCGACGAAAAGTTCCGGGATTACGCCCGCGCGGACGGAGACCCTTTCGGCTTCGACTATATTAAGTACCTGCGCACAGCCGACGAGTCGCGCACGATCAACAATAAAAAAGGCCCGATGATCATTATTTCCGCCTCAGGCATGTGCGAAGGCGGCCGCATCCTTCACCACCTGCGCAACAACCTGGGAGGGGAGACCAACACAGTACTCCTGGTAGGCTACCAGGCCCAGGGCACCCTGGGCAGGCGGCTGCAGGACGGGCAGAAGAAAGTAAAGATCTTCGGCCTGGAACACGAGGTCTGGGCGCGGATAGAGACCATGCACACTTTCTCCTCGCACGCCGATAAAAAAGACCTGCTGGCCTTCATAAAAGCCGCAAACCCGGCGCGCGGGACCTTCCTGGTTCACGGCGATGCGGAGGCCAGGACCTCTCTCTCGGCAGCGCTGGAGGCGGAAGGGATAAAGAACATAAAATCCCCCGCGATGGGCGAAGGGTTCTACCTGGATTAGCCGGGATTCCAGGATAGGGGGGTCATTGGGCGGAGAAAAAAAGAGGGATCTCCGGCGCGCGCCCGCGGTATCCCGGGAACCGCGCCGGATATCGGTGTAACCTCACCTATGGAAAAAGGTTATAATATAGATAATATATGAAAAAATTACTGAAGAAAATCGGCCTCAATGCCCTGAGGAAACTGGGCATAAAGAAAGAGGCATCCGGGTTTTACGGGCTCGGTATAGCCCCGCTACTCATGGACACCCTGGATAAGAAAGGCTTTGTCACCCCCACTCCTATACAGGAGAAATCCATCCGCATAGCTACCGAAGGAAAAGATATGGTAGGTATCGCCCAGACCGGCACCGGCAAGACCATAGCCTTCTCCATCCCTATGATACAGCGCCTGGCGGCTGCGCCGGGCAAGGCCCTTGTGCTGCTGCCTACCCGCGAACTGGCTTTGCAGGTAGCAGAAGTCTGCCGCGAATTCGCCCCTCAGATGGGCATGGGCGTAGCCTGCCTTATAGGCGGCGAGGGCAAGGAGCGCCAGCTCCGCGACCTGGCCAAAAAAGCGCGCATCATTATAGGCACTCCGGGGCGCGTGTACGACCATATAGAGCAGGGCGCGCTCAAAGTCCACGACGCAAGAATCCTGGTCCTGGACGAAGCGGACAGGATGTTCGACATGGGTTTCGCGCCGCAGATAAACAGGATCATCCGCTGCCTGCCCAGGGACCGGCAGACAATGCTCTTCTCCGCCACTATGCCTAACGAAGTGATGAAGCTGGCCAGCCGGCACATGAAGCTTCCCATCCGCATAGAAGCGGCCAAGTCCGGCACGGCGGCCACTAACGTTATTCAGGAACTGTACGTTGTCCGCAGCAGTTCAAAGCCCATGCTGATGTCCAAACTGCTTGAAAAATATTCAGGCACCGTGCTGATCTTCGTAGAAACCCGCTATGACGCCGCAAAGGTGGCCAGCATACTCTCGTACATGGGCCACTCCGTGGCTGAAATACATTCTGATAGAACCATGGGCCAGCGAAAAGACGCGATGGCCGGCTTTAAGTCCGGAAAATACAGGATACTCGTAGCGACGGATATAGCCGCCCGCGGAATAGACGTCACCGGCATCGAGCTTGTAATAAACTACGAGATACCTGCCGAGGACGACGCGTATGTGCACCGCATAGGCCGCACCGGCCGCGCGGGACAGCCGGGCCGGGCTATAACTTTCGCCACCCCCGAACAGGGCGGCGACGTGCGCAGCATAGAGACCCTTACCGGCATACCACTTACCCAGGTAAGCCATCCGGAAGTCCCCGCAGAAACACTCTGGGGCCATGATCGGGCGGTCTCGGGACGCGGCTGGAACCAGCGCTCCGCCCGCAGGCCGGGAGGCGGCGGGCGCCGCAGATAAAACCCGGACAGAGACAATGCAAAGAGAAGGCCGCCCCTAGGCGGTCTTCTCTTTTTTTTCGGCCGCTTGCCCGGGCCGTTCCTAATTCGGAGCAAAACCCTGCAGGAACAGCTTGTCAAACTCCGCCTTATATGGCGCGACATAGGCAGGCGACATCGTAAAAATAGTGTTTTCCGTGTTCAGGTTCTCGGCAGTGGCGGACCAATTGAAAGAGCCGTTTACAAGCAGGGCCCTATCCAGGACCGCGAACTTATTATGCATCAGTCCGTTTCCCACCCGGCCTTCCGCCAGGCGCAGCTCTATCCTGTTTTTACTGACATCCTGCCTGAAGGGAAAAGCCGATTTGGAGTAAAGAAGCAGCTTAACCTTCACGCCGCGCGCTGAAGCCCGCTTGAACGCCTCCATTATGGGCTTAGAGGTGAACGAGAACATGGCGACGTCAACTTCGACTGTCGAGGCGTCTATGGCCCTGACGATGGCGCCCTCGGTACCGCCGCGGGGGGAGAAAATGTAGCTTGGCAGGACGGTCCCGTTAAAATTCACAGAAGGCGCCGGATCAGCGGGCGGGGGGACGGGTTTTTTTGAGGGAGCCCCGGGACTGCCCGCCGGCTTGGCCTGCGACCACATCCACTCGAAATCAGCCCGGTATCCCTGTATTATATGAGGGTCCGGAACGAACATTATATTTTCATAACTGGCGTTCTCGGCGGAAAGGCTCCAGTTGGCTGAGCCGGTCTCAAGCAGTTCTCCGTCATAAACAGCGTATTTGCAGTGCATTGAGCCGGAGCCGCCGCGGCCCTTCATCACCCGGGTGTCTATCCCGGAATCGATAACGGCCTGTATCTGCCTGCCGGCGGAGGGATACACATGCGCATAGTCAAAGATCACCCGCACCCTGACTCCGCGGTCCCGGGCGCTCATCATGGCCTGCACGGCTTCCGTGATCTGCAGGTTATAGAGAGCGATATCAAGGGTATGCTTTGTCCGGTTGATCGCTTCGATAATAGGAGGAGCCAGGCGCTCCTGCTCGGTAAAGATATAGGCTGGCAGCCCGGTCCAGTCATAACCGCCTTTCTCAGGCTGCGGAGTATAGAAGGGGTTGGGGACAGCGGGTATTTCTGCCGGGGCCGGAGGCTTAAGCGCGAGCGGCTGAAATCCGGAAACAGCGGCGGAAAAAGCCGGAGAGACAGCGAGCAGCAGAAAGAGCAGGAAACTATTTATCTTTCTCAACTAAACCTCCGGCAGGATTGGATAGTTATATTTTAGCCTCCGGAAAAGCCCTGTGTAAGAGGCTTTAGCCCCATGTGCCTGGCGCTTTAGTACCCAGACGGGCCTGGGGCTTTAGACCGATGGCGGCCCGCGTCCTTTTCTGTATAATATAGGCGTATGGAAGTTAAAGACGAGATAATATTCAGAGTGATAGAAACCGAAGACGCGGACTGGAAAGCCCGCTTCGCAAGCTTTTATTCCGGCTGTGAAATAAAGAAAATGGGCAGAAAACCCCATACCTTCTTTGCCGCCTATTCCGGAGACGAAATGGTCGGGCACAGCGTGATCTACCGCGACAAGCAGCAGTGGATTATGGACGGCCTGCGGGTTAAACCTGAATTCAGGGAAAGAGGGATAGGAAAGCGCCTTACAGAAGCCCGAATACGGTACGCGATAGAGAACGGGGCGGAAGAGATCTGGTATGCCTGCGAAGACGGGAATATGGTCACTACCTGCTGCCACCTGCGTTTCGGCTTTGAAAAGATCTGCCCCGACAGCCACCGCTGCAATGCCGCCACGGCGCACTGGTTCCGCCTCAGGATAACACCGAAGCTTTTTAAAAAATTCCCATCTCTTAAACCCCTGCCCAAGAGCTGACCCGGCCGCAGAACCGGTGAAATGCAGAAAACCGCGCCGGCGCGGTTTTCATTATTTATGCGGCTTTCTTCCCTGTCCGGATATCACTGGTCCCGGCTTCTGTTTCGTTTATTCAGCGGAGTATGTCTCCAGGTCTTCAAGGGAGACCGTTACTAACCTGGCCTTAATGAATTTAAGGTACTCTTTAGCCTGTGTACTCAGGATACCCATGGAGACCTCTACCCTCTCTCCGGATCCCAGCGGCTCGCTGTGCGCGTAGGGACGGGACCAGATAACAGCCCCGGCCTTATTCCTGAAGACCAGAGTTCCGTTAAACGCAAAAAAAGGCCGCGAAGTGACGTTTTCAAATTCGAGGTAAAGCTTTATTCCCAGCCTTTTCTGGCCTACTACCTGCTTTTTTCCTAAAAAAGAAACGGTTACCGGGTTCACCGGCTCCTTCTGCGCTGCCCGGGCCGCAGGCTGGGGCGCTCCTCCCTCCAGCCTTGTAACGCGTTTTTCCACTTTTATGATACGGTCTTCCAGTCCGTCAAGGCGTTGCCCGGTAACAGTCTGGGCGGGAGCAAGGCAGGGGGGGGCCAGTAAAAAAACCAGGCCTGCCAGTATAATATAAGGGAATCTCATATATAAGTAATTATACTACTGTCAACGGCAGCCTATATATGGGATAATTGTATATGACCGAAACAAATCAACCGCAAACCGCCGGCTTTTACGGCCTGGGAATAGCCCCTAAATTAATAGAAGCTTTGGACAAACTTAAGTTCAATGTCCCTACACCCATACAGCAGAAAGCCATCCCGGTGGCAGCTGAGGGAAAAGATATAGTAGGCATTGCCCAGACCGGCACCGGGAAAACCATAGCTTTCGCAATTCCGATGATACAGCAGCTGGCCGCAAAAGAAGGCAGAGGCCTCGTTCTGGTCCCTACCAGGGAACTCGCGCTGCAGGTGGCCGAAGTTGTAAAGAAATTCACGCCTGTAATGGGCATGCATTGCCTCGTGATAATCGGCGGAGAAAGCCTTGGCCGCCAGGTTCAGGAGCTGCGCCGCAGGCCCCGCATAATAATAGCGACCCCCGGCAGACTGCTGGACCATCTTCAGCAGCGGACCACTCATCTCGACGATGTGCGCGTCCTCGTCCTGGACGAAGCGGACAGGATGTTCGACATGGGCTTCGCCCCGCAGATAAACAAGATCATTGCCGCGCTCCCCAAAGAGCGCCAGACCATGCTTTTCTCGGCTACAATGCCTGACGAAATAATGAAGCTGGCCGGCGCCCATATGAAGCTGCCTACCCGCATAGAGGTCGCCCGCTCGGGCACCGTAGCGGAAAAAGTGGAGCAGGAGCTCTTTATTGTAAGCCGCGGGGACAAACTTACCCTGCTCGGCAAACTGCTGGAAAAATACTGGGGCAGCGTGCTCCTGTTCGTGCGGACCAAGCATAACGCCAAAAAGATCGCCAAAGAACTGCGCAGCATCAAGCACAGCGCCGCCGAGATACACTCCAACCGTTCGTTGGCCCAGCGCAGGGAAGCCCTCGAAGGCTTCAAGGCCGGCAGGTACCGCATTCTGGTAGCCACCGATATCGCCGCCCGCGGCATTGACGTCACCGGGATAGAGCTGGTAGTTAACTTCGACCTGCCCGACGAAGACGAGAACTATATCCACCGCATAGGCCGCACCGGCCGGGCCGGGCAGCCGGGCCGCGCCATTACCTTTGCCGCTCCTGACCAGGGCAGGGACGTGCGCAACATTGAGCGGCTCATGCGCATGCAGCTCCCGGTATCCGTACACCCGGACGTTCTGCCGGCCAGCTTCGGGTTCAACAATAGCGGGGGCAGGAGCCAGCCAGGTGAAAAGCGCAGGCCCGGCACAAGAACAGCCCCGCGCCGCGGGCAGCCCGGGCCTGATCACCGGCCGCAGCCCGCGGCAGCGCCCCGGGAAGGACCGATCTCCCACCTGCCGGAACCGGGAGAAAGAAATTATAACCGCGCGCCCCAGGCCCCCGCAAAACGCACACGCCCCCCGCGGGGACGCGGCGGCTTTAACCGCGGCCCGTCCGGCCCCCGCGGCCAGGGAACGGGCAACCGTGACCAAAACGGCCCCGGACAGCGCCCCGCAATGCGAGGTCCGCAGTCCAGGCCCGGCCCGCGCCGCGACGGACGCCCGGGCTACGGCGCAAGGCCGTCCGGAGAACGGCCCGGCCCCAACCGCTACGGGGTAGACACTTCGAAGAAGAGCAGGATAGTAAGCCCCTCCCCGTATTTTGAGGAGCCCCGCAGAGGCAGGCCGCCCGCGCGGCCCGGACGCCGCGACACGGCCCGCCCCACTCCGCCGGCAAAGGGGGGAGGCTGGTTCTCCCGCTTTCTTAAAAAGAAAGACCGCAAGCACGAAGAATAAACCTGAAAAGCCCCCCGCCAGGAAAGCGTGGGGTTTTTCACGTATAGCTCCGGATTAGCGGAGGGTAATTATTTTTTGTATATTTACCCTGAGGAAAAAAATGACAGACGCGGGAACAAATCTTTACGAGCGCTTTTTTAATCTCTCGAACGCAATGCTTTGCACTGCGGCCCCTGACGGACTCTTCTCGGAACTGAACCCCGCCTGGGAGAAAGAATTAGGGATCCCGTCCGCGGAACTGAAAGGGCGGCCCTGCGCGGACCTGGTCCATCCCGAGGACCGCGCTCCCGTTTTAGCCTGCCTCAAAAGCGCCTGGAAGGGCGGGGCCGGGGCCGCGGCAGAAGCCCGGTTCCGCTGCAAAAACGGCGATTATAAATATTTCCTGCTGTGCTGCGCCGCCGACCCGGAGAAAGGGCTTATCTATATAGCCGCCACCGGTATCACGCGGAAAAAACTGGCCGAGGCCGCCATCTGCGAAGACGACGCTACCCTGCGCAGGATAATAGACCTGGCCCCGATGTCCATGGCTATTGTCAACCTGCAAGGGACCATAGAATACATTAACCGGAAAGCCGAGGAAACCTTCGGCTATCCTCACAGCGAGATCCCGAATATGGAGCGCTGGTGGGAGCAGGCCTATCCGGAGAAGAACTACCGGAAAGAAGTCGTTGAAAAATGGATGGGACATGTCCAGGACGCCATTATCAGAAAAACCGAGATAGACGGCGGTGAATACCGCGTGACCTGCAGGGACGGCCGCATAAAGACCGTCTATATTTTCGGGGTTGTAACCGCCGGCAGGGTGTTCGTCATGTTCGACGATATTTCAGCCCGGGCCGAGGGGGAAAAAGCATTAAGACACCGCGAGTCCCTTTACCGCGCTCTCATAGAAACTACGCGCACCGGCTATAATGTAGTCGACGGCCAAGGTAAAGTTATAGACGCCAACCAGGAATATGTACGGCTGAGCGGCCACTCCGACCTTAAAGAAATAATCGGCAGGAACGTAAACGAATGGACCTCCCCGCAGGAGAAGGAGAAGAACGCCGAAGCCGTAAAACAATGCGTCAGAGACGGACACATTTTCAATTTTGAAACTGAATATACGGGCAAGTCGGGGAAAGCTATCCCTATAGAGATCAACGCCACAGTAGTGAACCGCGAAGGCAGCCCTCAGATACTTGGCCTGTGCCGCGATATAACCGAGCGCCGCAAGGAGCGCGAGGAGATAAGCGCCCTTAACCATAACCTTGAAGCAATCGTAGCACAGCGTACTGCCGCCCTTACCAGCGTAAACCAGAATCTGGTAAGAGAAATAACCCAGCGCAAAGAAGCGGAGAAGACCGGTGAGCAGCTTCGGGAAGAGCTCCTGCAATCGCAGAAGATAGAAGCAGTAGGCAGATTGGCAGGTGGGATAGCGCATGACTTCAACAATATACTCGGGGCAATAAGCGGCTACGCGGAATTCCTCATTAAAAGCATGCCGGAAAACGGAGCGGGGCGAGAGGACCTGGAAGAAATACTGGCTGAAACGGAATTAGGTTCACTGCTGACCCGCCAACTGACCGCGATGAGCAGAAAACAACCGGTCCAGCTGAAAGTTCTGGACTTAAATAAAATCGCCGTCGGCACATGCAGGATGATGAAACGCCTTATAAGCGCCGATATCCGGCTTGAGACCGTACTGCCGGAGTCTACCGGGATGATAAAGGCGGATTCAGGACAGATCTCCCAGGTCATAATGAACCTGGTGGTCAACGCCCGCGACGCGATGCCGGACGGCGGAAAGATCTTGCTTGAAACCGGCTGCGAGCAAGTGGGTGAAACAAAGGACTGGATGCCGCTGCCTCCCGCCCCCGGCCGCTATCTTACGCTTGCAGTTACCGACTCTGGCCACGGAATGGATAAAGAAACGATGACATGTATTTTTGAACCCTTTTTTACCACCAAAAGCCAGGGACTGGGAACCGGCCTGGGGCTTGCCACAGTTTACGAGATAGCCGCCCAGGCCCGCGGCGGAATATATGTTAGCAGCCGGCCTGGCGGCGGAACTACCTTTAAAATATATTTTCCGCTGGCTTCCGAAAAAGCGTAATTCCCGGGCAACTCTCTCGGACCGCGCAAAAATTCACCCGCAAAGAAGCGCAGGCCCCAAAAGCGCCTGCGCCGATTCACTGTTTTA
>MNUR01000036.1:9414-15977 GCA_001871115.1 Elusimicrobia bacterium CG1_02_56_21
CCGGTCAGGCCCTTGCGGGCCGGTAAATCTTAAGGAGTTCGAACCAGGCCAGGCTCAGCGCCCCTCCGCCAAGGGCGACAAGCAGATCATGCCCGTGCAGAAAACCAAAGTGGAACAGGTCCCTGAAGAACGGGACATAAAGGGTAATTCCCATTATGGTCAGCGCCCCCGAACATACCCACCAGAAAGTAGGGTGCGCGTTCCTCATGATCAGGATGAAATTATCTTTCCATGACAAGTTAGTGAGTATCAGCATAAGATTGGCGAAAACCAGGGCGGCGAAAGAGAGAGCCCTGGCCTCGTCGGCGCCCTTCCCCATTTTCAGGGCCAGAAGAAAAATACAAAAAACTACCGCAAGCACGCTTGCCCCCTGAAGCAGGCTCAAGATCGCCATCTTTCCTGAAAAGAGAGGGTCTCCCCTCCGTCGCGGGGGCCGGTCCATGATATCCGACTCTTCCTTGTCGGCCTCGAAAACCACGGAGCAGGCGGGGTCTATAATAAGCTCCAGGAACGCGATATGCGCGGGCATCAGTACGATCGGCAAGCCGAATAAGACAGGCAGCAGGGACATTCCCGCTATCGGCACATGCACGGACAAGATATAGGCTATGGCTTTTTTCAGGTTATCGAATATCCGGCGGCCCAGGCGGATAGCGTGAACTATGCTGGAAAAATCGTCATCCATAAGGACTATGGCGGAGGCTTCGCGGGCGACATCGGTTCCTCTTTCACCCATGGCTATACCTATGTGCGCGGCCTTAAGGGCCGGGGCGTCGTTAACCCCGTCTCCGGTCATCGCCACGATCTCGCCGTTCGCCTTAAGAGCGTTGACTATAGCCAGTTTCTGCTCCGGAACTACGCGGGCAAACACGCAGGTTTCCTTTATACGCTCGGCCAGAACTTCGGCCGGCATCGCCGCCAGCTCGGGGCCGGTGACAGTTTTATCCGGGTTCTTCAGACCTATCTGCCGGGCTATGAAGGAAGCTGTCCCGGGATAATCTCCGGTTATCATAACCACCCTTATGCCTGCGCTGTGCGCCTCCTGAACCGAGCGCGGAACCTGCGGCCGCACCGGGTCCATAAATCCCACCAGGCCGGCCAGCCTGAATTTAAAATCATGCTGCCCTTCCGGCAGGTCAGGCTCCTCAAAAACAGCGCTGGCCACGCCCAGCACCCGCAAGCCGCGTTCTGAAAGCTCAGTCACGGCCCCAATTACTTCGGCCTCCTGATCCGGTGCTATATGGCAAAGGTCAATAATAGCCTCAGGCGCGCCCTTGGCCGCTATTACATAATGCTTATGGTCCGGGGACTGCCAGACATGGGATAAAGAGAGCAGTTCTATTGAAAGGGGGTACTCCCTGACCACCTTCCAGTCTCCGTGCAGATGTTCAGTGCCGCCGAGGCAGCACAAGCCGACGCGTTTCAGCTCCTTTTCGATAGGGTCGAAAGGGTCTTCCTGGCTGGCGAGTATAGAATACTCGGTAAGGTTATGGAATTCGTCGGGCAGCAGAACCGCCCCCTCTTCCACCTTATGCGAGCGCCCGGCCGACCAGAGCTCGCAGAGGCGCATAGTATTAAGAGTAAGAGTTCCGGTCTTGTCGGTGCAGAGCACGGTAGTGGCGCCCATGGTCTCTATGGCCTGCATACGCCGGGTGAGCACGTTTTTCCTGGAGATCCGCCAGGCGCCTATTGTCAGGAAGATTACAAGCACGACCGGAAATTCCTCGGGCAACATAGCCATGCTAAGAGTAAGTCCGGCCAGAAAGCCGTTAAGCCAGCTGCCCCGTGTCAGGCCGAAAACTATAATAACCACGGCGCAGAGGATAATTCCCGTGATGGCGAAACTCTTAACTATCCTGGCCGTCTCCTTATTAAGGGGGGTCTCTTCCCGGATTATAGATTCAAGCGCCTTGCCGATCTTTCCCATTTCAGACCGGATACCGGTAGCGGTGGCCCTTACCAGCCCGCGGCCCTGCACTACGAGGGTTCCGGAGTACACAAAAGACAGATCATCCCCGCCGGGGCGGGCCTGCCCGGTTTTTCCGTCCCAGGAGACTTTACGTACCGCTGCGGATTCGCCGGTAAGCAGGGATTCGTCTATTGAAAAATTCACTGCGCCCAGAACCACGGCGTCCGCCGGAACCCGGTCTCCCTCCTGGAGATAGATCACGTCCTCGCGGGCGACTTCGCGCCCGGCAATGCGCTGCTGCCTGCCTTCGCGGATCACCAGCGCCCGCGGGCTGGAAAGCCCGCGCAGCGCGTCCAGCGCGTTCTCGGTTTTCCGCTCCTGGTAGAAGGTTATGCCGATCACTACCAGCACGAAGGTGAGCAGCATCATAGCGTCTTTGATGCCCCCGAGAACCATATAAATGATCCCGCAGGCGAGCAGAAGCAGGAGCATCGGCTCTTTCAGCACATTAATAATAATATCGGCGACTGCCTGTTTCTTCTGGGAGGGGAGTTCGTTATAGCCCTCCTCCTGAAGACGGGCTGAAGCTTCCCGTTCGGAAAGCCCCTTTATGCTGGTTAGCAGATCGTTGATGTCGGGCATGCAGGCTCCGTTTTTCCGCAAAAAACCGCGGGAGTATATAGTCCCGCGGTTTGATTACCGCTGCGCTTGGGGTAATATCTACCCCGGCCCGGCCGCGTCCGCATTGCGGACCGCCTGATCTATGCCTTTATTTTAAGAAAAACCGCTCCCCGTGTATATAGGGAGCAAGGGCCGTCCCGGGACCGGACGGGACAGGCAGCGCCCTCATTGTTTACCCGCGCCCCGGTTATACCAGCCCAGTATAAGTCCCAGCGCCGCCGACCAGACGGCGGCAAGGCCTATCCGGAGTTCCAGCGGAAGCAGGAAAGTAATAGTATGGGCCGGAACCCAGAACCAGAGCAGGGAAAGGAGGCCTTTGTCCAGGTTGGCCCAGTCAGACCGGCCGTCTATGGCGTTATCTATAAGCCGGTGCGCTATAACAAGGAAAGGGCCGAACTGGAGATTCATTGAAAGGGAAACCGCGAAAGCCTTCCCGAGGGAGCCTGCCCGCGGCAGCAGGCCGTTATTTATCAGCCCGTCGACAAAGGCCACGAACCCGGTAAAAGCGTATTTGATACACACTGCGAGCCCCGCCCAGCCCAGCATCCTGAGAACTGTTCCGCGGACGCCGAACGGCAGATAGAACCGGCGGGCGGCCAGCCACTTTGAAGCCGTCTCGCCCAGTGTTCCGAGCACGGCGAACTGCGCCATCGCGGTTAAGACAGGGTGGGCCCTTACCAGTCCGATATACCAGTTCATGCCTATATCTTACCATTTAGAAAACCGCCGCCCCGTTTTTGTACAATACTTATCCAGCTTTTAAGCAAGGAGATATTATGAAAACCAAAGACCAAGGCGTACAGTGGGACCTCACTAGCTACTTCCCGTCCTTTAACGGCCCGGAGATGCTTGATTTCAAGAAAAAACTTAAGGCCGATATCTCTTCGCTCCAGAAGAAAGCGGCGAAGCTCGCCCCGCTCTCGGCGAGAACCGCGAGCGACTGGGAAAAACTCCTGCTGGCGGCTGAAAGCGCAGAAGCACGTCTGGGACATATATTCTCCTATACCGGCTGCCTCGAAGCGGCGCACGCCGACAAGGACGAATATTCTTCTGAAACAGCGAGCCTTTCTTCCCTGGCCGCGGAATACTCCAAGTTCGGCGTAGATATGCTCAGGGCGTTCAAAAACGTGCCCGAAAAAGTATTTGCAGCTTTTTTAAAACGCGAAAAAATAAAAGGGGCGGAACATTCCCTCCGGCGCGTACGCGAAGCCGCCAGGCGCACCATGACCCCCGCGGAGGAAAAGCTGGCAGCCGACCTCGGCGTCGACGGTTTCCAGTCCTGGGAGCGCCTCTATAATAAAATTTCAGGAAAGCTGGAATTCGAGATGAAATGGCCCGACGGGAAAAAAGAGCGCCTGCCCATCTCGCGCTGGCGCGCCCTCATGTCAGACGACGACCGGGAAGTCGGCCGCGCCGCCTTTGAGGGCGGCAACCAGGCCTGGGCGGGCATAGAGGATACCTGCGCCGCGGCGCTCAACGCCCTGGCGGGGACCCGCCGCACGCTTTACCACAAGCGCGGGGTAAAACATTTCCTCGACCAGGCTCTTTTCGGCGCGGGGATAAAGCGCCGCACCCTGGACGCGATGTACACCGCCGTAAACAGCAACCTTGAGCCGGTCCGCGAAATACTCCGGGTGAAGGCCCGGGCAATGGGGAAGAAAGGAATAGCCTTCTTCGAGCGCGAAGCTCCGCTGCCCATGAAAGATTCCAGGCTATATTCCTGGGAGGAAGGTTCGGCCAAAGTAGAAGCCGCTTTCGGACTGGTCTACCCGGCGCTCGGGCAGTATTACAAAGACTTCCTCGCCAGGCGCTGCCTGGAGAGCGAAGCCCGCAGCGGCAAGCGCCCCGGCGCGTTCTGCACCGGCTCGCACCTGATAGGGGAGGGGCGTGTATACATGACCTTCAACGGCGCCCTCGGCGACGTTAATACGCTGGCGCACGAGATGGGCCACGCCTGGCACAGCCACCTGCTAAAAGAAATGCGCCCCTGGGCCGCCGAATACCCGATGACCCTGGCAGAGACGGCTTCCATCTTCGGAGAGCATCTGCTTGCCGAAGGCATCCAGGCCGACCCCGCCATCAGCGAGAAGCAGAAGCTGATAATGCTCGACGAGTACCTGACCGGGGCGGCCGTGACCATACTGGACATAACCGTACGCTTCGAGTTCGAAAAAGCTTTCTACGAAGAGCGGCAGAAAGGCGAGGTTTCCGTAGCCAGGCTCAAAGAGCTGATGACTTCAGCCCAGAAGCGGATATTCGGGGACGCCCTGGAGCCCGGCGGCGAGGACCCTATGTTCTGGGCCTCGAAGCTCCACTTCTATATCTCCGGCGTTTCCTTCTATAACTTCCCGTACACCTTCGGCTTCCTGATGGCCGCAACCCTGTTCCGGAAGTTCAAAGCGGAAGGCCCGGCCTTCCTGCCTAAATACGAAGCTTTCCTCCGCCTGACCGGGTCCGACACGGCCGAAGGGGTGGCGAAGCGCAGCCTGGGAGCGGATATAGGCAGCCCGGAATTCTGGGAGACGGCTATAAAAGGCCTGGCCGAACCGCTGGCCCGCTACAAAAAGCTCCTGGCTTCGGAGAAGGCGGCCGCAAGATGAGCTTTGTTAACTTCACGCTCAGGCCTTTCCGCAAAGGGGACGAACCTTCCCTGGCCGCCAGCATAAACGACAAAAAAATAGAGCGCTATACCCAAAATATCCCTTACCCCTACACTGCCGCGGACGCGCGGCAGTGGGTAAGCCGCAACCTTAAACTGGACCGCGACAAAACCTCCAATGAAAAGAATTTTGTCGTGGATATAGAGGGCCGGGTGGCCGGCAGCGTGGGACTATCCGGAATATGCGGTCATCGCGCGGAGCTGGGTTACTGGCTGGGAGTGGAGTACTGGGGGCAGGGCATAGTTACCGAAGCGGTGAAAATGGTGACCAGATACGCCTTTAAGGAACTCGGCCTGCGCCGTGTTTACGCGCACGTAGTTCCCGCAAACAAGGCTTCCGCCCGCGTTCTGGAAAAAGCCGGTTATAAGTACGAGGGCCTTCTGCGCAAGCACGCAATGAAGCGCGGAAAAACCTTCGGCCTCCTGCTCTACGCGAAAATACGCTAAAGATAAGCGCAAAAAAACGCCGGGCAAGCCCGGCGTTTTTTATGTCCGGCTGGCCGGTCTTTAATCGTCGGTGGTAACTCCGTTAAAGAAACTCCGGTTAAGGACTGTTTCTTCCAGGACCTCGCCGGAAGCCTGGGGGAGCGCCCCGGTCCAGAACTCAGGGCTGAGCATGGTTCCGGTATTAAGCATGGTCTGGTTGGCTGAATAGATCACATTACAATCCCGCTTATACGGCATTGCGGGACAGCCGTAATCGCTGAATACGGCGTAGCGGTAGTCGAAACCGCCCTCTCCCGCAGCGGCCCGGCCCTGGGAGGAGAAATATTTAAAACCGACTACGCTGGAGTCGTACCTGGGCAGTATTTTTCCGGTCTTGTTTATATAAGCAATAAAGGTGACCGCATGGCCTGTCCTGGTGGTACGGTTGATATTCACAAAATCGCCGGCTTTAAGATTCTCAAAAGTCCGCCGCTCGCCCATGCCGAAATTGATAAGCGCGTCGGCCGTCCCGTAGGCGTTAAAAGCGTGGTTTACCCAGATATGCCCTTTCAGGTCGGTTATCGCCAGGCCTTCAAAACTGCGTTTCGGCAGATAGGAGTAAACCGAGTAGTCGCCGGTCTCCTTAGCGTAGATCTCGCAGGCTGTCAGGATTATTTCCATCTGCGCGGCCACGCACATCGTAAGGGGGGCGTGGCGGGCCGGGATCACCCCGTAGGTGTGGTACTTTATATCGTGGGTAAGGATGGAATTGATATCGTAACCCAGCAGGCCGTATCCGGAGTAAAGAAAACCCACGGCTTTCAGCACGTAAGCGTTAAAATATTTTGCCCCCGGGCGGCTGGCCGGGCGCACCGGGATATCGGGGGC
>MNUR01000033.1 GCA_001871115.1 Elusimicrobia bacterium CG1_02_56_21
GAGAACGGCAGCGTGATAAAAACCGCCTACCGCCTTATCCGGCCGCCGCGCCAGGATATGAGGTTTACCGACATACACGGGATAACCTGGGAAGACGTGGAGAACGAGCCGGATTTCGGAGAGGTCTGGCCGGAACTGGCCGGTTTTTTTGAGGGAATAGATTTTATCAGCGCGCATAACGCGCCTTTCGACAAGAGCGTACTCTACGCCTGCTGCGCCGCGGCCGGGCTGGAAGCGCCTCAGCAGCCCTTCATCTGCACTGTTAAACTTTCAAAGGCCGAACTGGGGATGAAGCCGGCTACTCTTTCGCACGTCTGCCACCACCTCAGCATACCCCTTAAGCACCATAACGCCCTCTCGGACGCCGAAGCCTGCGCAAAGATAATGATAACGGTAGAGCAGGTCAGGGCCGAGAAAACCGCAAATTAAAAAATAATTCGCCAGGACCGGCCGGCATCGGCAGTTTTTGTATTTATTTATCGGCTTTTACTTCGGGTTCCCAGCCGGCGAAATCACTGATCACGGCCTCCGGGATGCGGCTGGGCCGGCCGGTCTTAAAGTTTATCCAGACCCACATAGTGCAGCCGCAGCACGCCATTTTCCTGTCAGACGCCCTGAGTATCTCGTAATGCCGCAGCGAGGAAGCGCGTTCGGCGGTCTCCACCCAGGTACGCATCACTACGGTCTCGCCGGGCATTACCGGCTGCAGATAATCTATCTCGTGCCTGCGCACCACCCAGCCTTCCCCCATAGCGATCATTTTATCCGCGCCCCAGCCCGCCAGCGCCGAATGCCTGGCGGCCGCGCTCATAAACCAGTCCAGGTAAACCTGGTTATTCACATGCCCGAGCCCGTCTATCTCGTCGGGAGATACCTGCCGTTCGAATTCCAGAACTTTTGATATAGCCATACCTATATATTATTAAAATACAGGCGCTTTAAAACCGCGCCCGTCAGTCCGAGGCTGGGAGGCGGCTTTAGAAGCGCCCGGGCGCTCTACCCTGACCCCCGCCACTCCGGGATCCCTGCGGATAGAAGCCAGCCCTGCGGCCTTTGCCCAGCCGATTATCCTGGTTTTTTTAGCGCAATTAGAATGAGCCGTGCGTTCCCCCGTAAGGACGAAACCGGCTGAAACATGAATTTCCCCGAGCAGCAGAGTGTAATCGGTAGTTTTGGGGAGTATGCTTACAAAAACATATTCCTCCGCGTCTCCGCTTAAAGTTTTTCCCGCGCCGGCGGGCGGGGAAGCTACGGCATCCCTGAGGTCCGCGGGAACCCCGGAGATATTCTCCGGGTTCAGATAGCCGTAAGCGGTTTCTATATACTCCTGGAAGCCGGGGTCCGAATAAACGGGGGACCCCGCCAGCCGGGCATCGAAGGAAGGCTCTTCCTGCGCGGCAGAACTTGCCCCGCAGACCAAGCCGAAAGCTGCCGAAAACAGAATTGTTCTTATCATTTTTCTCCTGTGTGACTTCTGCGAATTCCGGGCAATACTCCGCTAAAACAGCGTAATACATTGTATTATGCAGTCCTGTTATTGTCACGGGCCTATAGGCCCAGGCCGGGTTGGGCCCCTGGTCCCGCGCAAAACATACAGGCGCGGGGCCGGCGATAGCGGGGCTCCGGTGCGCGCAAATAAGGTAGAATTTCCCTATGAAAACCAGACCGGAAACAAAAAAAGGGGAAGGCACCAGGCAGAAAATAATACTGTCGGCTATCCGCCTGGCGGCCAGGCACGGCTTCGCGGAAGCCAGCTTTCAGATGATCGCCGATGATATCGGGCTGAGCCAGTCCGCGGTAATGTATCATTTCCCCGACAAAAACACCCTTTTCTCCGAACTGGTCAGAACGATCATAAGCCATAACCACGAAACGGTCAGCGATTTGCAGGAGCAAAACGACAATGCCGGCCGCAGGCTGCTGAAATACTGCCTCGGCAATGTGCTTTGGGCGCTGCGCTACAGGCGCCGGGACGCCCAGATCCTGGTTTTACTGTATTACCTGGCCGGCCGCGGCGAGGATTTCTCGGCGCTTTTCACGCAGATGGTCTCTTCCGGCAGGGAAAGGATAATGACCCACCTGCTTGCCGGAACCAGGGAAGGCCTCTTCAGGCTTAAGGGCGGGCCCGCCGCTGCCGCAGAGATCATCCAGGACTCCCTTTTCGGAGCGATGCTCTACGCGGCCTCCGCCCCCGAAGGAAAGATCAACAACGCCGAATTGAAAGGGAAGTGGAACGGCCTGATCTCCGCTTTAACCGGCTGGAAAGACAAAAGTTCAGCTCCCATCCTTCCCCGCGCCGCGCTGCGGAAGCTGGAAGACTGATGATTTCAAAGAAATACGTCCTGAACCTTCTTGCATTCACGGCGGCGGCTTATGCCGCAATAAAACTATCAACTCTTGGCTGGTATTTCCCAGCGCCGGCCTATCCAGGCGGCCCCACGGCAACAAGACCTGAAAAGCTCAGGGGCGCCGTAATAACTCTTGCCGCGGATATCGGCCCCCGGGACCTGTATAACAACAATATAGCCAGCCTGAGAAAGGCGGAGACTTATATAAGCGCCAGGCTCAAAGCGTCCGGCTGCAAGGTTGAATATCAGGAATATATGTCTTCAGGGGTGAAGGTTAAGAATATTATAGGTATTAAACCCGGCCTGACATCCCCGGACGAAATAATAGTGGTAGGCGCCCATTACGATACTTTCAATAACCCGGGAGCGGACGATAATGCCAGCGGAATAGCCGGCCTCCTGGAACTGGCCGATTACGCCGGTTCCGGGAAATACGGCAGGACCATAAAATTCGTAGCCTTCGCAAACGAGGAGCCGCCATTTTTTAGGTACGAAGGCATGGGCAGCGCGGTTTACGCCAAAGCCGCTTCGGAGAGAAAAGAAGACATAAAAGCCGCCCTGGTGCTTGAAATGATAGGGTATTTCACCGAAAAAAGCATTTCACAGCGCTATCCGCCGCTCATCGGCCCTTTTTTCCCGGGCAGGGGTAATTTTATAGCGCAGGTCTCTAATTTCAGTTCGCGCAAGCTGGCGGGAAAGATAGACAAAGCTTTCAGGGCGGCCTCTGCGCTGCCGCTGCGGACGGTAGCCCTGCCGGCCTTCGTACCCGGGGTGGATTTTTCGGACCACAGGAGCTTCTGGAGGGCCGGCTACCCGGCGGTAATGTTTACAGACACCTCATTTTACAGGACGCCGCATTACCACAAACCCTCGGACCTGCCTGACACGCTCAATTACGATTATATGGCCGCTCTCCTGGACGGGCTGAAGGCCGCCCTGGACGGCTTGGCCGCGCCTAGGGAGCCTCGGACTTCTTCTTTTCCGGCAGTATCTCCAGCCAGTAGCCGTCCGGATCCTCGATAAAATAAATACCCATCGCCTCGTTCTCGTAGCAGACGCAGCCCATTTTTTTGTGCAGTTCCTGCGCGGCCTTAAAGTCGTCTACGGTAAAGGCCAAGTGTATCTCGTTATCGCCCAGGTTGTATTTTTCCTTCCTGTCCTTCAGCCAGGTCAGCTCCAGCTTATGCGGGGTTGTCCCGTCACCGAGAAAGATCAGGGTAAAACTGCCGTCAGCGGCGCTTTTACGGCGGGTTTCCACAAGCCCCAGGGCCTCGGAATAAAAAAGCAGGCTTTTGTCCAGGTCCAGGACATTCAAATTGTTATGCGAAAAGATGAATTTCATTCCGCGCCCCCGGGAGGGCGCATTTCATTGGCGCGCATTTTGTACTCCCTGTCCGGGACTGTCTTCAGGTCTTCTTTTATCAGCATAGGCCGGCCGGGGCCGGAAAGCTGCTTCTCAGTCTTTATCCCGTCCGCCGAGAGGGCGCCGAAACCCTTTATTTCCCCTCCGGTTTTCAGCTTTATATCATAGGTCCAGGCTTTAAGCTCCCGGTCTTTAAAGGTAAGAGTGCCTGTGAAGGTCCCGCCCGCATCCGAGGCTGAATAGACCAGGGTTTTTTTAAGGCGCTTAAGTTCTGTTACATATTCTTTAGGGCGCATGCTGTGGCCCGATCCGGGCTGCGTCACGGTCTCTATTATCCGCGCGCCGCTTTCCAGGACCTCGCGCTTTACCGCCGAATCCGTTTTACCGTAAGGCAGTTTTCCGTCCGGGGAGAAAAAAGAGACCTGGCCGTAATAATAAGAGGTTCCGCCGGCTGCTTTCAGCGCTGCAGCGCCCGCGCAGGCCGAAAGAGCCGCCGCGATGATGATAAGGCCCACTTTAAAAGTTTCCATTTTGCCTCCTGCCGACTTGTATGTTTTTAATATTACTAAATCCTGCGCTATATACTACACAAGCGTCGCGGTATTTTATATGCTTTGGGGAGATACGGAGGACCTATGCGCTATCTATTAATTTCTCTTTTCCTGGCGGGAGCTGCCCCGGCCCTGGCACAGAACACCGGGCCCGGCAAAGACATCAGGCTTCAGACCCCGGCCGAACTCCGGCTGACGGCCACTGAGCTGGAACAGGCCCTTATCCTGCAGCCGGCCAATGTGGATCTGCACATAAAACTGGGCTTCACCTATACCCGGCTGGGAAAAGCCGATGACGCCCGGCGCTCATTCGAGACGGCAGCGCGCCTTGACCCTAAAAAAGCAATAGCCCATTATATGCTGGGCCTGATCTACGAAAAGAAGGGCCTGAAAGACCAGGCCATAGCCTCCTGGAAAGCCTGCCTGGAGACAGCAGCCGAACCCCGCCTGCGGGATACGGCCATAAAGCACCTTAACAACCTCAGCTCCAAATAGCAACCATGAAAAAACAACTTTTATTACCGGCCCTTTTCCTGCTGGCCGCCTGCGCCGCCCCGAAAGTGGCCGTTAACCCGCGCGCCGATTTTTCCGGGGTAAAGCGCGTAGCGGTACTCGCTTTTAACGGGCCCAAAGGGGAACTGGCGGCCGACCTGATGACGCAGAGCCTGCTTGTGCACGGCGCCGACGTTATTGAGCGGCAGCGCCTGGACGCCGTGATGCGGGAACAGTCCCTGTCCACCTCCGGGTCTTTCGACCCGGCCACGGCTAAACAGCTGGGAAAGCTGCTTGGAGTGGACGCTCTTTTTGTAGGCACGGTGGCTGAAAGCACGCCGCAAACCTCCTATATAGTGAACCGGTCGGAAAGGCCGCTGACGACCACCATAACCCAGGTGGGCGGCGGAACAGTTTACTCAGAGGGCTCCGTGCTTGGAATGCCGAATTCCCAGCTGCTCAGCACTACCGCCAATGTATCCCTGCTGTCGCGCATGGTAGACGTGCAGACCGGCTCCATAATGTGGTCCGCGTCTATGACCTATGAGGGCTTCGACATCCCCTCGGCTATGACCGGGATCACGGACGCGTTCATCCGCTCCCTGTCCCCCATCTGGCCCGGATTGTACAAGCCTAAATAATATCCTGACAGCGTAAAAAAGCCGGGCGTACGCCCGGCTTTTTTAATAAGCACGGCAGCGGGCTCCCTTAACCAGACCGGCGCAGGTAACGGAAATGAGCAAAAGTATCGTATATCAGACCGTAGAACCCGGAGGAAAAATGAGACCAATATTATTTGCGGCTTTGACGGCAGTCTGCTGGAGCGTAGGAGGCTATTTTGAAAAAAAAGGCCTGCATCTGGGCGGACTGTCTCCTGTACTGGGGATTACCGTAAGGACCGGGACCGCCCTGCTGGTGCTCGGTATAGCGAGCTATCCCGGGCTTAAAACCCTGTCCGGGATAGGCCTGGCGCCGTTGCTGTACCTGGTACTCGGAGGAGGTGTCCTGGCCGGATCCCTCGGCATGCTGTCTTTTTATACCGCGATAGGTTCCGGAGAGCTGAGCCGCGTCATGCCTGTCGCCTTCGGCTTGACGCCACTGCTCGGCTTTGCGCTGGGAGCGGTTTTAATGAAAGAACCGGTAACTTTACACAAGGTCCTGGGAGTTATCTTCACTTCAGCGGGAGTTATCTTCATAACAAGCGGCCGGTGAATCCCCCGGGCCGGGCAAACACCGGGCAGTTACTGAACAAAAAAGCCCCCGCCTATCGCGGGGGTTTTCTCTGCAAGACAACTGCTTATTCCGCTGTCTGCACGTTCAGGTTTATGCCGGTTTCATTGAATGAAAATCCGGTCAGGTGGAAGTCCCCCACCAGGCCCGCGGGAAAAAACTCGTTAATCAGCCTGTGAGATACCGTAACGCGCAGAGCCCAGGCGGCCTTGTCGTATTTAATAGTTAAAAAGTCCTCGGCCTTCAAGGGAACCTGCTTCGCTTTAAGCTTTTCATTGATGCCGGTATAAATACACTTCACTACCACATCCATAATCCGGCCTATCAGCTCTTCCTGGTCTATCGGGGGCTCGGGAATTCCCTTAAGCGAGGGCTCCATTGAAGCGTGAACCTTAATCTTATTTACGCGGAAAACCAGCTTATCGCGGCCGTCCATAGAAGGCTTAAGGGTAACCACCGGGGTCATAATTATGCCGCCCTGGTCCACGTTAATATTGCTTATCCTAAGCATCTCCCCTGACTTGCCGATCACCTGCGCCGCCGGGTCAATTATGGAAAGGGAACTATCACTAACCGAAGCCATGAGGAAAATTTTCTTCAGCGCCTTGAACGGGACTCGCACTTTCATTTCCACGCCTATAAGTTCATCCGGTTCCGCCCGCGGATCAGAAGCCTTTAGATAGGACTGGCCGGAGCGGATATCGGCCGCGCTCAGCGACTCCAGGCCGAAGTCAGAGGCCTGCACAAGACCGCCGCAGGAGAGTATCGCGGCCACCGCTATAAGTTTAAGAATAATGTTTTTTTTCATAAGTTTTAAATAACCGAGGCTTAAAGCTGGAACCCCAGGTAGATAAGGCCGTTGCCCACTTTCATGCTCTTTATTACGGTACCGCTGGCGAAGGAGGGCAGGAAAGCGCTGTTCTTTAGGACTAGCTCCACAGTCTTATCGTTCAGTTTACGGGCGCTCATAACTTTTGCGAGGGCCGGCGTCTTGGTTATGGTCTCTATCACCGAGGCCGTTGCCGTGCCCTGTACCCAGTTGTTAATGAAGCCGGGCAGGCCGATGCCGTAGGCCTGGTCAACGTCCACCCGCTCTATGGTCAGCCTGATCGTATTGGGGGCGGTCAGCCGCGGCAGCATGATTGCCGTGAAGTAAACATTGGGCTTAAGGAAAACGTCCCTGGCGTAGATCTTTCCCGCCAGCTCAATCCGGCCGTCGCCGCGGAATTTCAGACCGCCCTCGCGGGCCTTAGGATGAAATTCAAAATCGGTTCCGTTGGTGAACTGCAGCATAAAGTTGTCCAGGAGCCCGTCCGACATGGCCAGGTTATAGCCAGGCAGCTGGGCCATGGAGGCTTCGGGTCCGGATTTTACCCGGAGGGAAAAGCCCGTTGCGTCGAAATCGAAAGAGGTAAAGTAAATATTTTTGAGCAGGCCGGGCAGCAGCGGCGCCACGAAGCCGGGGTCCACGGCGGCGCGCAGGTTCCAGGAAGCTTTATCGTAAGCGAAAGAGATCATATCTTTCGCCTTGAAAGCCGCTTTATTGGTTTTAAGGGCCTCATCCATGGACAGAAGCATGTTTTTTGTCAGGGATTCAGTGACAAAAGACATAAGGTCGTCTTTATTCAGATTGGTCATATCCAGGTCCTTATTGGGACCGAAAGCCATATCGACATCGACCTTGAGGAACTTTACAGCAAGGCGGTTATTGCCTTCGAAGACCGGCTTAAGGAGCACTGTGGGCTCGGTGGCTATACCGCGGTAAGTCACCGTCACATTGGTGAAAACCAGGTGGTCACCCTGGCGGGAGAGCACGGGAAGAGCGGGGTCTATAACCTTAATATCGTCGCACATGGCGACGATCCTGGAATTCATGTCCTTAAAGGGGAGCCGGATAGTCATGTCCAGGTCCCGGGAAGGCAGATTAGGGGATTTATTAAGCGCGTCCGAACCGGCAAAAGCCGGGGCGGGAGCGGCCTGTAAGGTTTCGAGTGAAGCCTTCAGGTCCGAGGCGCTGACAGAATTAAGGCTGAAGTCTCCGGCGAAACCCGCCGTATTGAGACCGGCCGCCGCCGTTATCGCAAGGATCAGTTTTTTAATTTTTGTCCCGTTCATGGTTATAGTGTAACAGCCGGACGCCAAAACCGTAAGTGCCTTAGGACCTAAGGATGCGGTACCAAAAGTCCCTGTTTTCCCGCCCCTGAAATAAATTTGAAATATCCGTTTCTTATAATTTACAGGGCAAACAAGGGGCGAACTATGAGATCTACCGGGAAAACTTTGCTGTGGATAGCAGGGATAGGGTTATTGGTTCTGCTACCGGCCGCAGGGGGAAAGATCTTTAACGCGGTAACCAGTAAACTGGACAAAACCGACCCGCCGCCGATAGAACTGAAAGACATAAAAAGCGCGCCGGCCAAAGAAACCCGGCAGGACGGCCCGGCAAAAAGATACAGGCCTGTTCCGGAAGAAGACGCCGAAGCCGCTAAAGACCGCTATCTGCAGGGGCTAAAATATTTCCAGGGAGCGAATTACGAAAAAGCCGAGGAGGCGTGGCTGGACGCGGCCGACCTGGACCCCAATAACCAGGACATCAGGAAAGGCCTGAAGAGAATAGAAGCTCTTAACACCGAAGACAATCCCGAGTAGCCAAACACACGAATAAAAACCCCGGACCGTTCCGGGGTTTTTTTATTTATCCTGGCCGCAGGCGGGTTTAATTGCGGCGTTTATCCATGAACGCTTTAAGGGCTTCTCCCATTGACCCGGAGGGTTTCCGCTCCTCCTCGCGGCGCGGACGCGGGTCCGGGCGGCGGCCAGGGGCTGAGACCGCAGGCTCGGGCCTGGGGCCGCGTTCGGCGCGCGGGCCTATCACAGGGTTGGCTTTCAGCGAAAGGGCTATCCTGTTGCGCGGCAGGTCTATGTCCATCACGGTCACGTTCACCCGCTGCCCTACTTTTACCACGGCGGCGGCGTCCCGCACAAAAGTATCCGCGAGCTCGCTTATATGCACCAGGCCGTCCTGGTGCACTCCGATATCCACAAAGGCTCCGAAGGCGGCCACATTGGTTACTATACCCGGCAGTTTCTGGCCGGGTTTCAGGTCCCCTATCTTCTGGGCCTCGCCGAAAATGAAAGCCTCGAACTGTTTGCGCGGGTCCCGGCCCGGCTTCGCCAGCTCGGAAACGATGTCCTTGAGAGTAGGCTCGCCCACGCCGTCGGAAATGTACTTTGAAATATCTATTTTTGCCCGGAGCTCCGCGTCGTTTATCAGGCCCTGCACGGAACAGCCCAGGTCCGCGGCCATTCTTTCAACTATTTCATAGCGCTCGGGGTGCACAGCGCTTGAATCCAGCGGGTTCTTTGCACCGCGCAGGCGCAGGAAGCCCGCCGCCTGCTCAAAAGCCTTGGGACCCAGGCGAGGAACTTTCTTAAGCGCCGCGCGCGAAGCGAAAGCCCCGTTAGCGTTCCGGTAATCCACTATATTCTTTGCCAGCGTTTCGCCGAGGCCCGAGACATAAGAGAGCAGCTCGCGGCTGGCGGTATTGAGCTCCACGCCGACGCTGTTAACGCAGCTTATCACGGTGGCGTCCAGGCTCTTCTTAAGCCCGCCCTGGTCCACATCGTGCTGGTACTGGCCCACGCCTATGGATTTAGGATCTATCTTAACAAGTTCGGCCAGAGGGTCCATCAGCCTGCGGCCTATCGAAACGGAACCGCGCACGGTAACATCTTTATCCGGGAACTCGGCCCGGGCCGCGGCGGAAGCTGAATATACGGAAGCGCCGCTCTCGTTAACCATAACCACTATTACGCCTTCCAGCTTGAGCCCGCGGGCGAACTCCTCGGTCTCTCGGCCGGCAGTTCCGTTGCCTATGGCTATAACCTCGGTCTTATATTCGGCGGCGAGCTTTTTAACCTTTGCCGCGGCCGAGGAAGAAGCCCCGTCGCCGCTATGCGGGTAGATAACGTCATCGCAAAGAAGTTTGCCGTTAGAATCAAGACAGACCAGTTTACAGCCGGTGCGGAAGCCCGGGTCCAGCGCAATGATATTTTTATGCCCCAGCGGCGAAGACATAAGTATCTCGCGCAGGTTGCGGGCGAAAACGGCTATAGCCTCGGCGTCGGCGCGCTTCTTGGTCTCCAGGCGGGCCTCGCCTTCCATTGAAAGCGCCAGCAGCCTGTTATAGGAGTCCGTCACGGCTTCTTTTACCTGAAGGCCGCAGGCCCCTCCGTTTTTAACGAACAGCGGCTCAAGCAGGGAAATGGCCTCGTCCGCCTCCACCTCTATGCGCATGGTCAGAAAACCTTCGGTCTCGCCGCGGCGCATTGCGAGCACGCGGTGAGAGGGAGCCTTGGCCGCAGGCTCTTTCCAGTCGAAATAATCCTTGAACTTCGCCCCCTCCTCCTGCTTGCCGTCCAGGACTTTTGAGTGGAAAACTCCTTTAACGGAAAAGAGCTGGCGCAGGCGGGCGCGCGAGGTTTCATCTTCGCTCACACGCTCGGCTATTATATCGCGGGCCCCGGCAAGAGCTTCCCCGGCGGTCTTGACGCCTTTTTCTTCGCTTATAAAAACCGCGGCCAGCACTGCCGGGTCTTCCGTACCCTGCGCATAGATCTGGTCGGCAAGAGGTTCCAGCCCTTTTTCTTTAGCTATGGCGGCGCGGGTCCGGCGCTTGGGCCGGAAAGGGAGATAAATATCCTCAAGCTTGGAAAGTATCTGGGCGGCTTCCACCCTGGCCTTGAGCTCCGGGGTCAGCAGGTTTCTCTCCGTAAGCGACTTTATTATCGCCTCCCGGCGGGCGTCCAGCTCTTTCAGCCGGGCCAGGCGGTCCTGTATCTTGCCGAGGGCCACCTCGTCCAGGTTGCCGGTAGCTTCTTTGCGGTAGCGGGAAATAAAGGGAATAGTGGCGTCTTCTTTAAAAAGGTTTATAGCCGCGGCTACGCCGGCCGCGTTCAGGCCAAGTTCAACCGCAATTTTGGACACATACGGGTCGCTCATTTACATCCTCCAGATAAAATCTATTTGCATAGGATATAAAAAAGACTTCCCGCCGGGCTACCCGCCCGTCGAAAAGCCTCGCGCCCGCTATATTAAAATCAAATCGGGGGGGGCGGCTGCGAAAGCCCGGAATTCCGCCTTGTGCAAAGCCGCTGAAAGCGGGGAGGCTGCTGAGGAAGCGTATTCAGGGAGTAGCTATCAAGGACTAAGATGCGCAGCAAAGTCTGAATTGCAGGCAGCATAAGCGCGGCCGGGGTAAGTATGCCGGGCGGCATCCTCCGGGTTATCAGGACGCTTTCGGCCGGCGCGCCCGTAAATAAATCCATAACTATCTGCGCCGGGCTTTTCCTGTTAACAGGGCGCCTGCCGGCGTAAATCATCCGGCCGGTACAGGCAATCAGCAATAATATCCCTATAATTAATTTCGTGGCGGACCAGAAGAATCTCCCTGCTTAAAGCCAGCCAGAATAACGGCCCCCCGGAAACGCTCACCCCGAGAGCGTCCGGCGCAGGGTTAGAGCAGCCCCTTCTGTTTGAAGCTCATGAAACCTTCTTTTGTGACTATCACATGGTCCAGGACCTCTATGCCCAGCAGTTTGCCGGCCTGTGCAAGGCGCTTGGTGAGCGACAGGTCCTCGTCAGACGGCTCCAGGCAGCCGGAGGGATGGTTATGGGCCACTATCACGCTGGCGGCCAGGTTTTTTACCGCCGGCTCGAAAACTTCCCTCGGGTGCACCAAGTTATAGTTCAGGGTTCCGATAGAGACTATCTCGCGCTTTATCTCCTGGTTGCGGGTATCTAAATAGAACACTATAAAGTGTTCCTTCTTCTGGTCGCGCACATCCCGCAGCTCTTCCCAGATATCGCGCGGCTTAAGGTAGATCCCGCTTTTTTTACCGTTGAGGAAGCGGCGGCCCAGTTCGAATGCGGCCAGTATCTCGCAGGCGCGGGCCGGCCCCAGGCCCGGCGCGGCGCGGAGTTCCGCGAAACCCGCTTTGGCTATGTCCCCCCTGCCGAATTTCCGCAGGAGCTCTCCTGCCAGGTCCAGCACGTTCTTCCCACGGGTCCCGGTGCGCAGTATTATAGCAAGCAGCTCTTCTTCGGCCAGTTTCTCCGGGCCGTAGCGCATCATTTTCTCCCGCGGCCGCTCCACCCTCGGCATATCCTGTATTGTTCCGGCTCCTTTCATATTTCCCCCTTTACCGCCAGGCTTTTAAATAGGATAGCAGGCGAACCCGACAAGGGCCTGTCGGGTTAATAAAAATCAATTGCGGGTTTGCATTTCAGAGGTAGTTTAGTAATCGCTAAACTACTAAACTATAGAGGAAAGATCAGCTCTGCCATATGAAAAACAAAGCCTCCGCTAACGCGGAAAAACTCGCAAAAACACTCAGGCACATAGCCCATCCGCTGCGCCTGCTCATCATCTGCCTGCTGGCCAGGCAGGAAATGCTGGTGGGTGAGCTCACCGCGCAGCTCGGAACAACAAAAGGCAACATTTCCCAGCATTTGCGGATACTAGCCGACAACGGCCTGGTAGCCAGCCGCAGGGACGGGAATAAAATAATTTACCGGATTAAGGATGGAAAACTGGTCAAGCTGCTGGACACGATGAAAAAGCTGTACTGCCCGAACTTTAACGTCTGAACTTAAGGGTTTTTTTAGGTATGAAAAACACAATTATAATAATAGCCTCGCTGTGCCTGCTTTTCGCTATTTCAATAGGTGTACTATCAAATAAAGACATAGAACCGGGAACCCTTACCAGGCTGAAGGCCAAATACTCGCAAAAACATGTCCCGTCAGCGGACCATACCAAGTTCACCGCTCTTCAGAAGAAATTCACTTCCCCCCGGCAGGTCACGGAAGCCTGCATAGGCTGCCATAATAAAAGGCACGAAGAAGTAATGCGCTCGGCCCATTGGAACTGGGAAAAGGAAGAATACATAGAGGGGCGCGGAGTAGTTTATCTCGGCAAAAAGAACGCCATAAACAATTTCTGCATAAGCACCCCCGGCAATGAAAAAAGCTGCGCAAAATGCCATATCGGCTACGGGATGGATTCAAAGGGCACCGAGTTTTCGGACCGGGGCAGCGTGGACTGCCTGGTCTGCCATGACAATTCAGAAACCTATACCAAAGCTCCCGACAAAGGCGGCGCCCCCCTGGGCACGCTGGACCTCAACCTGATAGCGCAAAGCGTCGGCAAGCCCAAAAGGACCAACTGCGGGGTCTGTCACTTTTTTGGCGGCGGCGGCAACAATGTCAAACACGGGGACCTTGAAAAAGCCCTGTTCGAACCGGACCGGGACCTTGACGTACATATGGCGTCCGCGGGCCAGAACCTGCAGTGCGTAGACTGCCACAAGACCGAAAAACACAATATTTCCGGCAAGATGTATTCATTGTCTTCCATGAACCAGAACCGCAGCACCTGCGAACAATGCCATACAGCCGCGCCGCACGCAGACACGGTCCTTAACGAACACACAGTAAAGGTGGCTTGCCAGACCTGCCACATCCCGGCTTATGCGAAAGCCAACGCCACCAAGATGTACTGGGACTGGTCTACCGCCGGCAAGCTTAAGAACGGCAAGCCCTACGCGGAAGAAGACAGCATGGGCAACCACTCCTATATGTCCATCAAGGGAAGTTTTGTCTGGAAAAAGAACGTAAAACCCGATTATATCTGGTTTAACGGGACGGCCTCGCATTATCTGAGCGGCGATAAAGTAGATGACAAGGCAGGGCCCCTGGTCCTCAACCCGCTGCACGGTTCCTACGCGGACGAAAACTCCAAGATAATCCCGGTCAAGATACATGTTGCGAACCAGCCTTATGACCCGGAAAACAAAATACTGATACAGCCCAGGCTATTCTCCGAGAATAAAGGAGAAGGCGCCTTCTGGAAAGATTTCAACTGGGTGTCTGCGGCCAGGGCAGGCATGAAAGCTATCGGGCTGCCTTTCAGCGGAAAAGTCTCTTTTATCAAAACGGAGATGTACTGGCCCCTGAACCACATGGTAGCCCCGAAAGAAAGCAGCGTAAAGTGTTCTGAATGCCATATCCGGGAAGGAGGCAGACTGGCCGGCCTTAACGATTTCTATATGCCGGGCAGGGATTACTCCCGGACAGCGGAATTCCTGGGAAAATGGCTGCTGCTCCTGTCGCTGCTGGGAGTACTGGCCCACGGGGCTGGCAGGATAATAAGCCGCCGGAAGCGGATAACGGGTGAAAACAAATGAAGAATAAAAAAATAGTCCTCATTTATTCGGGTTTTGAACGGTTCTGGCACTGGGCACAGGCCGGGCTGATACTCTTCCTGGCTTTTACCGGGTTCGAGATACACAGCTCCTATTCATTCCTGGGTTTCCGGGACGCCATCCGCTATCACAATATCGCGGCCTATCTGCTGATAGTGCTGATAGTCTTCGCGGTTTTCTGGCATTTAACCACCGGGGAATGGCGGCAGTATATCCCGACCTCCAGGAACATTGTGGCCCAGCTTGAATACTACGTCTTCGGGATCTTCAGGAACGCCCCCCATCCCACAAAGAAAACCGCTCTGATCAAGCTGAACCCGCTGCAGAAGCTGACCTACTTCGGCCTTAAAGTTTTCCTGCTTCCCGCCACTTTGATCTCCGGCCTGCTCTATATGTTTTACCGCCATCCGGGAGCCGGCACAATTGAATCACTCACGATCAGGTCGCTGGGCAGCATCGCCATAGCCCATACGATATGCGCTTTCGCGCTCGCGGCATTCCTTATTACCCATCTTTACCTGATAACTACGGGTGAAACCGTTACAGCCAACCTAAAAGCGATGCTGACCGGCTTTGAGGAACTGGAAGAAGAGGAGGGCGGCCGCAACTCCGGAAGCGGCCGCCATGCATGAAGACAGGAAACCTTATGAAAGAAACTAAATACATGAATTCGTACCTGGCGGGATTTCTTCTCGGCCTTCTGCTGCTCGCTACTATTTTCATAACCGGCAGAGGCCTTGGCGCCAGCGGCGCGCTGAAAAGCTTGACCGTAGCGGCCGTGGAGGCCGCCGCCCCGGCCCACGCCGGAGCCGCCACTTTCTACAAAGACTATGCCGCCGATCACAGCGGCGGGCCGCTTAAGAACTGGCTGGTTTTTGAAGCTATCGGGGTTTTGCTCGGGGCTTTCATCTCCGGCCTGGTTTCGGACCGGCTCGGGTTTAAATTTGAAAAAGGCCCGTCAGCCACTACCCGGATGAGGGTAGCCGGCGCTTTGACAGGCGGCCTTTTATGGGGCGTAGGCGCCCAGCTGGGGAGAGGCTGCACCAGCGGAGCGGCCCTCAGCGGGATGGCGGTAATGTCCACCGGCGGGATAATGACGATGGTCTTTATTTTTGCCGGCGCTTACGGCTTCGCCTATTTTGTAAGAAAATTGTGGATTTAAAAACCAAGGAGATCACTCTATGGGTCCTTTAGTTCCGGATATTATAAGCGGCAACCTGAATTTTATCGCCGCGCTTCTTATCGGCGTTCTTTTCGGGATGGTCCTTGAGCAGGCCGGCTTCTCAAGCACCAGAAAACTGGTCGGACTGTTCTACGGCTACGACTTTACTGTCCTGCGGGTTTTCTTTACGGCCGGCGTAACGGCCATGCTGGGCGTGATAGCGCTGGAGCATTTCGGACTGCTGGACCTGAGCCTGGTTTATATAAATCCTACTTTTGTATGGGCGGCCGTAGCAGGCGGGCTGATAATGGGGCTCGGTTTCGTGGTAGGAGGCTTCTGTCCAGGAACAAGTTTCTGCGCGGCCGCCATTGGGAAGACAGACGCTATGGTTTTTATAGCCGGCGCCTTCGCTGGCGTCCTTGTTTTCGCCGAGGGCTATCCGCTTTTCGAAAGCCTCTATAAAGCCGCCCCCTGGGGGAACCCGCGGATATTTGAAACGCTCGGCATTTCACAGAGCATGTTCGCATTCCTGCTGGTGATTGTGGCGATGCTTGCATTCTGGACCGTTTCAATAATAGAGAACAAAGTTAACGGCGTAAAAGAAAAACCCGTCCGCTTTACCCCCTACTACATAGCCCTCGCCTCCGCCGGCATTTTGCTGGCGGGCTCCGCCTTCATCTTTACCGGCAGAAAAGCCTCTCTGTTAAAAACGGTCAATGCTCCAGGGTTCGCGCAGGATTATAAGCTGGAGACCATGACGCCGGACGAATTCGCCTACAGGCTAATGAACGACCGGGAGAACAAGCTGCAGATAATGGACTTCCGCCCGGAGGAGGAACGCAAAAAGATGAACCTGCCCGGGGCGACCGCGTATACGCTCGACAATTTGTTCGAGAAAGCTCCTTCCAGGGCTTTATTGTTCCGCGGCAAAATTAACGTTTTTGCGGCCGAAGACGAATTAACCGAAAGGAAAATGGCGATAATCGCCGAAAAGATGGGGTTCAAACGGATAAAGGTATTGCAGGGCGGGCTGAATGAATTCAGGGAACAGATACTAAATTTCAAACCAGCCAAAACGGCTTCTAAGTTCGAGCTGGAAAACACCTACCGCTTCCGCAAGAAGGCCGGCCGGGAGATCCGCGAGCTGATACAGAAAGCCAAACCCTCCGGCCCGGCCACAAGAAAGCTCAAACGCGTATTGGGCGGCTGCTAGAAATTCCATTAGCCGCGCAAGTATTGTATTATTAACCTGTAAGGACCAGGCTATGGATACAAAAACTTTCGAGCTCTATGCGCCGGTGCGCAACACCATAAACAAAGCGCTGTGCGTGGTGGTAAAGACTGCCGGCGATAATATAACCGTGCAGCCGCTGGCCGGCGACAAGATGACTTTCCGGGCGCAGTACCTGGCCCCGGCTACCGAAGCCGAAACAGCGGCGCTGCAGCCCCTTATAACCCGCCTCCGGATAGAAGAAGAAAACAGGAATAAAGCCAAAACCATAAAAACCGACCCGGCGCTCATCCGGGCCGAGTTTGAAAAATTCGTACAGCATATTGCGGCGCGCTACCCTAAATCCGCGGCTACCTTCATGGAATTCTGGGCCGAGCTCATGGCCGCGGCGAGTGACCTCCCCGGCCAGACCTGGGAAATGAAACCCAACACCGCGAAGAATCCCGGCCCGGTACTTAAGATCTTCAACCCCGCAACCCGGAAATGGGTCTACTGCCTTGCCCTGCTGGCAGGCTGGGGACTGCGCATGGAAATAAAGAAAGAATTCCTGCCCCCGGGCAGCGAAAGTCTTTTCCCCATAGACCACGCAATGTTCGGCGCGGGCCGGGCGGTAGAGCTGGTCTATAAAGACTTCACTGCCGAAAAACGCAAACCTTACGCCGATTGCGTCCGGGCCATTTACGCCAAAATCGCCAATCCCGGGACTCCCGCGCAAGCACCTCCCCCTTCCGAAGCCTGACCGGCTACCCTTGACAAACGAATCCCGTGTTGTAGACTATAAGCGTATTTATCCGTACTTATGAAGAAACTGCGCCCCGCTGCTATTTTCCTTTGCCTGCTCCTGGCCGGCGGCTACGCTTTTTCCCTGGAAACAGTAACCTGGGAACATACCGGCTATGCCTCTGAATTTAAATACTTCCAGGAGAGCGAAGCGTTCACCAGGGAGACCTGGGCCGCGCTGCCCCCCGAAGAACAGTCAGCGCAATTGCGCCACGCCTACAATCCGGCTTTAGACAGGCAGGAACAAATAAGGGAATACTACGCGGCGGCGATGACCAGGTGGGACGCCGGGGCGGCGCGCGATTATGCGGACAATACCGGGGACACGGATATAAAGACGGTTCGCCTCTGGCTGGGAGAAGCCAAAGCCGCCGCTCTGGCAAAGAAACTTTCAGTCACGCGCAGAATGCTGCAGAAAGCCTCCTCAGAGGGCCTGGAAGACGCGGACCTGCGCGCTCTTTCCCCTTACCTTACCCGCCGGGCAATAAGCGACCTGAGCGGGGTTAAAGCCGCCAGCGGCCTGCAGCGCCAGGCCGAAGTTTCTTCAGGGAAATACGGAATCCCCAGAAAGGCCGCTAATGCCACGGTTGAAAAGGTCTCCGGCGAGCTGGGGCAGCAAACCGGCAGAACCGCAGCCAAATTTTTTGACGGCTCCGCCTCCAGCGGGGACGCGCCTGAGCCCGTCAGCAGCCGGGAAGGCTCCTATACCAAGAACTATGAAGTTCCAAAAGCCGCTATAAACTCCGTAACAGGGAATGCCGCAGGCGCAACCGGCAGGCAGACGTCCAAGAACGTCTCCGGACTTTTAAACCAGCCCAGCGCGCCCGCCGCCACCACAATAAAATCCAAAACCCCGGCCCCGCTGCCGGGAACGGGGCTGCCGCCCACAGAAAACAAATCCGCGGCCTGGACCTCTGACGCCTACGGCTACACCATAGAAGCCGGCGGAAGAACCCTGAAGTTCAGGGACCAGAAAGAAGCCGAGGCGGCCATACGCAGCCTGCCGAACGGTTCAGTCTCCAAAGTAACTCTTTACGGCCACGGCGCCCCGGGCATGCAGAGCGTAGGCAGCGCCTCTTACGAGGCGGGGGATACCGCGGCGCTGCTGCAGGGCAAGATGGCGCGGGGCGGCGTGATACAGTACTCCGGCTGCAATACCGCGTCGATAGGAGGCCCAACCCTGAACCCGGCCGTAGGGCTCTCTATGGTCGCCAGGCGCGTGCTTTACTTCAGCATACCGTATTTCCAGGACAGACTTAACGGAGTTCCGGCGGACGAGGCAAAACAGCAGTGGGATAAAGGCTGGAACGCCGACCTCTCCAGGGACACCAGCCTCAAGATAAAGGGCGCTATAGTATGCGGCTACCGGACCTTCGGCCTTGTACCGGGGCGCCTGCCCGGCCTGACCAGGCTGATGGGCAGCCAGGAAGCGGCCACCCCCGGCTATGTGGCCGGGAAGAAAGCCTGCTACCAGGACGGGAGAGAGGTTCCGGAACCATGAACGACCTGAGCGTTATAATTGAGCTGATTTTGCTCCTGGCGCTGCCTTTTGTCCCCATAGCCGTGGGCGTAATTCTGCGCCGTAAATTCAGCCCGGCGCCAGCCGCTGAAGGCGCGGAGCCGGTCCCCAGGACGGGCGCGCAAAAAGCGGGCCGCCTGGCCGGGAACATCCTGTTCTGGGGCGGAATACTGGGAATACTTTTTATGATAGTGGTGGCGCTGAACTTCAAGGGTTATTTATAAAAAAATGTATGGCGGGTTAATAGCGCGGACAGCCGCGCTATTTTTTTTGCCGTATTTCAGACGGCCCGGACAGCCGGTCAAACACTGATTGCGCCCAGGTCCCGGCTATAGGCAGGCCCTCTTTAAACCAGTAGTGCACGCCGTCCCCTCCCGTCTCGGGGTATTTGGTCGCCAGGGTGCTGTCAAAGAACTCGCATTTGTCCAAAACCGCTTTCCTGGTAAGCTCCAGGATCCTGGGGATGTTCTCATGCCCTTTGCGGGAATCCGGCTTGCTTACCCAGAAGCACGACGCGCCGGCGGCCCTGATCTCATCGGCCATAGCGGCCATGTCTTTCACCGCAAATTCATCCGAGGGCATGTTCGCGTAATTTGCCCCTAGCTCAACTATTACCGTATCCGGCCTGACCTGTTCAAGCAATTGGGTGAAAACAGGAGTTGGGCCGGCCTTTCCCTTACTGGTTACCCCTTCAAGGTCCCTGAAGAAATACCCGCAGGGCGTAGGCTTGCCCGTAACCCACCATTGCGCAATAGACCCGCAGGAGGCGTAAGAAGCCGTTCTGTGCCCCGCCCCGCGCAGCAGTTCGTCCAGCTTCCAGCCGAAGGGCCCGACGGAATGGGAATCGCCCACAAAAAGCACCGTCCCGGCCGAAGCCGTTACGCGGCAGAGGATAAGCGCGGCCGCGATTATTATCTTTTTCACATTAGCTCCCGTCTATTGGACCACGGCTTTCATCTCTAAAATTTTATCCAGTTTAAAAACGCGCCTCTCCCCTCTTTTAAGGCAATGCGCCTGCATCCCCGTAAAGGCGCTTTTATGGAATCTGCAGTCCCCTACAGAAACCGGCCTGACAGTGCGGAGGCTTTTCTCGCCGCCCGCCTTCAGATATAGTATCTCAAGGCAGGCCCCCTCCTTTATAGCTTTCTTTATGATAGTAATCTTATCATCTAAAGGCGAACTCTCTTCACCGGCCCTGGCTTTATGTCCTGAAACATAGTTCACTATGCGCCGGTCGGTCATCATGTCCCCGGGCCGCACGGCCCGCGCCAGCGACAGGCCTTCCAGGCCTACGCAGCGGCTGAGCGCGACATAGGTCTGCCCGGCGGCAAAAGCGCGGCGGCCCAGGTCTATTATAGCGCGGTCGAAAGTCTTGCCCTGGCTTTTGTGGATGGTTATCCCCCAGGCCAGTTTAATAGGGAACTGCTTAAAAGACCCCGCGCTCTCGGTCTTTATCCTGCCGCCCTCCTTATCCAGGATAAAATGAAAAAGCTGCCAGGCATGCCGCTCTACCGGCTCTACGCAGCCGTCCGCCAGCCGGACATGCACAATATCGTCTTCTCCGGGCAGGCCCCTCATTATGTCCTGGACCACGGCCATGGTCCCGTTTACCCAGCGGCCCTTAGGGTCATTGTTCAGCAGCATCACCTGGGCCCCGGCCTTAAGGTAAAGTTCGTCGTCCGCCGGGCGGGAATCGCGGGTGAAACTGCCGGAAGCTTCAGCCCGGTAAATATGCGCGCGCCCGTCTATGCGGCGCAGGCGTTCATTATTAATTTCCGCGGCGTCGGCATTGGTGGTAAGCAGGCGCACTACCAGGCCGCGCCCCGCGGTTTCCACGTCCGCGCCTACCCGGCTGTTCAGCTTTGCGAGCTGGGCCCGGCTTACGCAATTATTCCTTATAGCGTTAAGTATCTCTATAAACCCCTGGTCCTTCTGGCGGTAGATCTTCTCCAGCTCCAGGTATTCCAGGCCGGTCTCTCCGAAAACTTTAGCGTTAAAGAAATACGGGCCCGGATAATATGAAGAAAAAAGACCGAGCTCGGCATTTGTTACCACCGGCGGCAGCTGGTAGAGATCGCCGAAGAGTATAAGCTGGGCCCCGCCGAAGGGCTTGCCCGGCTCCCGCCCGTTTATCCTCATAAAAGCGTCGATACAATCCAGCAGGTCGGCCCTCACCATTGAGGCCTCGTCTATAACTATAGCCGCAAGTTCTTTATAAATTTCAGCGTCTTTCTTGCGGGCTCTCCTCACCTTGTCCGGGGTTGTTCCGGGCTTGAAACGAAAAAAAGAATGTATCGTCTCTCCTGCCACATTAAGGGCCGCCACCCCCGTAGGGGCCAGGACTACTATTTTCTTGGAGGTATGGTCGCGGAAATAGCGCAGCAGCGTGCTTTTCCCGGTTCCGGCCTTTCCGGTAACAAAAACATTACGGCTCCCGTGCTGCAGCAAATGCAGGGCATTGGAGAACTGCTCGTTAAATTCAATTTGGAAATCTTCAGACATGGCTTATCCTAATTTTATCATTTGACCAGCGGGAATGTGGGGCGATAAATACAATCAAAAAATATTAAAAACCTACGGGAAACAAGCGGCCCAAAGGCCTGTTTTTTTGCGCAAAAAGCCCTATATAGGCCTAAAGACCTATACGCCCCTGGGTCTTTAGGCCCTTGAGCAAAGTCAACCTGCGGGGTAAATTGTATATAGCTACTGTGTAATTCCCGGAATTGGCCGGGGAGCATCCACCTCCGGACCTTAATTCGGATTCACCACGGTAAGTGTAAGGCACTATACCGGGAGGTGGATATGCGTTTAGCGTTCAGGAACCCCTCAGCAACAATAAACCGCAAAGCCGTATTCTCAGCAGTCTTTTTCCTTTTATCCTTTTTCCATTTTGCCCCCCCGGCGCTTTACGCGCAGGCCTATAACCAGCTTAACAACTCAGCCCCCGCAGTTGAAATACCTCTCGCCCCCGCCCCCGATAACGCTACCCTTTACACTTTAGCCCCCGGCCTTAATGTATATTTCCTCAGCGTAGGGCAGGGAGATTCTATATACCTTGAGCTGCCGGGCGGCAAGAACGCCCTTATAGACGGCGGCCCCTCAGGCGCAGCTGACGGCCCGCTGGCTAATTTCCTTACCGCTAAAAAAATCACCAAAATAGACCAGGTGGTTCTCACCCATCCCCATAGCGACCACTATAACGGTCTGAGATATGTTTTCTCCAACCTTACCGTGGGTAATTTTTACGACACCCGTATTGATAATAAAGGAGCCACCGCGGACAATACCCTCCGCGAGCAGGTTAAAAGCCTGGGGATAAACACTATTTACCCGGCCGCCGGCGACCACCTGGACTGGAGCGCCCCCGGCCTCGACATTAAAGTGTTCAGCGCCTGCTCCGAGCCCGCATCCAGCTCCAAGAGCGAAGTTATAAATAACTGCTCCATCAACTTTAAGCTCTCGTACCTCGGTTCCTCCCTGCTGTTCACCGGAGACACTGAAGGAGCAGTGGAAGAGAAACTGGTAAAACAGTACGGCGCCGAGCTTAAATCCGACGTGCTCAAAGTAGGGCACCACGGCAGCAAGTATTCCTCCGGCAAAGCTTTTCTTGAAGCGGTAAAACCCTCCAAAGCCTATATCGAGGTAGGCCGGAACAATTACGGCCACCCGACGCAGGGCGCTTTGGAACGCCTTAAAGCCGCCGGGGCCGAGATCTTCCGCACGGACCTCGACGACTCCCTGGCATTCTCCGTACCCGGTTCCTGGCAGGTTGTTGAGCTTCCCGGAAATTAATCCTGTTTTATCCATACCCCCCCCGCTATACAAAGCATAGCAGACGAACCCGACAACCGTGTGTCGGGTTCGTTTTTAATTAATTATGGCTTTACGGGACTACCAGGGCTTTTCAAGGTCCGACGGGACGAAAAAATGCTCTCTTTCCTTAAAGTAAGTAGGAGCGGCCGGGTCCGGACCGGCATTTGCGTGGGAGGAATTAAAAAGCCGGTAAAGCAGGGCCAGCGGCGTGAGCAGTACCAAATAGAGCGCGCCCAAAATCAACGCAGTGTTAATTCTGCCGGCTATAGCGGAGAACCGCAGCCAGCCCGCGGCAAAGCGGGCAGCGGCTCCGCGGAAAAACATAGCCAGAACCAGCAGGGCCAGAGCGAGCAGCGCGAAGGCAGGCCGGCGGAAAACCGAATAAAGAACCAAAGAGAAAGCGGCCAGCAGGGCCAGGGTCTCAAGATCTTTTTTTCGCGCCGGTTTTTCTTTCATATCAAAAAAGGGTATAGACGAAGGGCGCTACCGCCGTCCCCGAAGAGAGAACCAGGAGAATCCCTACCGTCACCAGTATCAGGATCACCGGCAGCAGCCACCATTTTTTTCTCTCCCGCAGAAAAGCCCACAGGTCTTTTATAATTTCCGGCATTTTTCCTCTAGTCAGACTGACTGTGCCGCCCCGGCAGCGGGTTCACGGCTGGCTGTTTTTTCTTATCAAAAAGAAGGTTCCCTATCACCAGGTAATCCATCCCGGTAGCCATAAAACACCGGTAGGCGTCGGCCGGGGTGCTTACAATCGGCTCTCCCCTCACATTAAAACTGGTGTTTACCAGCATCCCGCAGCCGGTGCGCTTTTTAAATGCGCTGAGCAGAGCATGGAAACCGGGATTAATGCAGGCATCTACCGTCTGCAGCCTGGCTGAATAATCCAGGTGGGTCACGGCGGGAAGCTCAGAGCGCGGAAAACCGAGTTTAGCCTCCGGCGCCATTGGGTCCCGTCCGGACGGGCCAGGTTTACGCAGTTTCTTTTGCACATGGTCGATAAGGAGCATATAAGGGGAAGCTGTCCCGCTTTCGAAATATTCACCCGCGTCCCCGGCAAGTACGGAGGGCGCGAAAGGCCTGAAGCTCTCCCTGTTCTTTATCTTCAGATTAAGTTTTCTCTGCATCCCCGGGCTGCGTGGATCTGCAAGTATGCTCCTGTTGCCCAGCGCGCGGGGCCCCCACTCTTCCCTGCCCTGGTGCCAGCCGAGCACGGCCCCGCTGTCCAGCAGCTCAGCCGCTTTTTCGTACAGAAGTCCGCCCTCAAGGCGCTCCCAGACCGCGCCGCTCGCCTCCGCCATGGCAAGCGCGTCCCGCTCTGTATATTCAGGACCCAGCAAGGCTCCGCGCATCCCGTCCCCGCCGCCTCCGGGCTTGCGCGGCTCTCCGTAGTATATATGGTGGGCCGCCAGGGCCGCGCCCAGGGCCCCCCCGCCGTCGCCGGCCGCCGGCTGTATCCACAGACCATCAAATATATTTTCACGCATTATCCGGGAATTGGCCACGCAGTTAAGTGCAACGCCGCCGGCCAGGCACAGGTTTTTAGCGCCCGTAAGCTTCCTGGCTTCCCTAGCCAGTTTAAGAATTATGTCCTCTGTTACGCCCTGGGCCGCCAGGGCCAGATCGCAGTAGCCCTGCGTCAGAGCTGAACCGGGCGCGCGGGGCGGCAGGCCGAAAAGCGCGGTCCATTTCTGAACGTTTACCATCCGCAGACCGGCGGCATAGTTGAAATAAGCCTGGTTAAGATGGATAGAACCGTCAGGCTTGATATCCACCAGCGCCGAGCGTATCTTATCCTTCATTCCTCCCGCACCTTCGGGGCCGGGGTTTCCATAGGGCGCGAGGCCCATCAGCTTATATTCCCCCGAGTTAACTTTAAAGCCGGCGTAATAAGTGAAAGCCGAATAGAACAGGCCCAGGGAATGAGGAAAATGCTGTTCGCGCAGAACTTCTATCTCTTTGCCCCGGCCCCGCCCTATTATGCCGGTAGCCCATTCCCCCACGCCGTCCACAGTAAGTATAGCCGCATCCTCAAAAGGAGCCGGATAAAAAGCGCTGGCGGCGTGAGAAAGATGATGTTCGGGAAAAAGAAGCTTAACCCGGGAAGCGTCGCAGGGGCCCAGCCCGGAAAGTTTCTCACGCAATATTTTTTTAAGCAGCAGTTTTTCTTTTATCCAGACCGGCATCGCGGCGACGAACTGGCGGAGGCCGCGGGGAGCAAAAGCATAGTGGGTTTCAAGCAGGCGCTCGAATTTAAGCAGGGGCTTTTCGTAATAGGCTACAGCGTCTAGGTCCGCGACCGACAGGGGCTTGCCGCCCGGCAGGAGCAGCCCGCCCCGCTCAAGGCAGGCCCGCGCGGCGTTCAGCGGAAAGGCGGCATCGTGCTTTATGCGGGTAAAACGCTCTTCATGGGCCGCAAAAACCACTTCTCCGTCCACGGTAAGAGCCGCGGAGGAGTCGTGATAAAAAGCCGATATCCCCAGTATGATTTTTGACATTCAAAGCGCCGCCCTGGTAGTTATTATATAAACAAAAAACCGCCGGTTGTCCGGCGGTTCTTGTCTGCGCTCCCGGGTTTACAGGCCGTTGAGCAGCTGGTCCACGGAGGTTGAACTATTGCCGGGCAGCGGGGCCATCGGCACGGTTACGGTTATGTCCGTGAAGACGGGGACGTCCGTAAGGCTGACGCTCTTGCCGGGCGCGCCGGGGATAGTCTGCGTGACGCAGTGTATAGAGCCGCCGGAAACTATGCTGTCGTCAGTATTGACCGGAACTACCGTATAGCCGGCGGACTCGTAGGCGGCCCTGGCATTGGCCTCCTCGGCGGAACCGGTATAGGAAGGGATAATGGCCACGTTATTGACCAGCGTGGAGTTGGTGTAGGTGTACCAGGCGTCGGTGGCCCAGCCCTTCACGGTAATTATCTTGTAAGGCTGGCCGTTCGGGGCCTTATTAGCCTTGAACCAGGCCATTGCCTTCTCGCTATTGGTCTTATACGGCTCGGTCTCGGCCACCGACAGCAGCACGGTATTATCGTCAAGCAGCTTCATGAACATGTCGATGTGGCCGGTACCGTCGGCGGGCTGGCCGGGGTAGCCGGAATACTCGAAGGTGACTATCTTCTTAACCTTGAGGTAATTCTTAAGGTGCGTGTTGACCTGGGCTTCGCTCATGTTGGAATTCCAGAGATAAGTGCGCTTGGTCATGAACAGGGTTCCACGGCTGTCCACCATCAGGTTGCCGCCGTCCATGATTATCGGCATCCCGTAAACGCCGATACTCTTGGCCTTGCCGAGCGCGGCAGGAACGGCGTCGTCGTTGCGGCGGTACTGGTAGTGACGGTAGATAGAGTCGACTATGCCGGGCTTGCCGGTGTTCGCCGAAACGCCGAACGGGCCGTAGTCGCGCATCCAGACTGAGTCGAGCGGTGCGCTTATCTGGGAGTAGCTGGTGGCGGGCACGCCCGAGATAGAGTTAGGACCGGCTACTGCCCAGAGCTGCGCCTTGGCGACGCCGGTAACGGCCTTGGCTATGCTGGTCAGCATGGGCGTATAAGCCGCCCAGCCGATAGCGACCGCGGAAACCGGCTCGTATTCAGCCGGCATGCGGAAATCCGAAGGGGTTACGCCGCGGTGCGCGGGAGCGAGGACAGCCGCTTTCCCGTCGGCTTGCTCGCGGGAATGGTCTATCCAGTTAGGAAGAGGTTTATCGAGGTCGAGGGCGAAAGCCCCGGTTGAGAAGATGCTTAAAAAAGACAGCGCGAGGAATCCGTTGAGTTTTTTCATGCAGTATCCGCCTTGTAATAATTTTCCGCTACTAAATAAAACGCATATACTACCCTGATTTAATTATAGCCGTTAGCCGGGGACTACACATGGGCCAAATGTACAAATCGGGCCTGGGTCTAAAGACCCAGACGCCCGGCAATTACTTTTGCGCCGCTGCGGCCGGCGCCTGCCAGGAATTAAGCAATGCCAGCAGCATTGCCGCCACTATAGGGCCGAAGATCACTCCCAGTATCCCGAACATGTTTATCCCGGCAAAGATGGAAATAAGGGCCAGCAGGGGATGCATATCCCCGTGGCCTTTAAGCACGATGGGCCTGATAAAGTTATCCATAAGACCCGCCACTACAGCGATAAAGCCCATGAGAACCAGCTTTATAAGCGAGCCGCTGAAATAAAGGTAAATTCCCGCGGCGAGGCAAACCGGCAGGCTGCCCAGCACAGGGATCCAGGCAAAGATGAAAGTAGCGCCGCCGGCAAGGAAAATAGCCGGGACCCCTAGCAGCCAGAACCCGGTCATGACGACCAGGGCCTGGGCCGCGGCCGCGGCCGAGGTGGCCCAAACGGTGGAAGCAGCCGTAGCCCTGAAAGAAGATATCAGCCGGCCGCGAAGGCCCGCATCCATAGGGACCCTGGAGATAAACCATTTCAAAAAGTCCTCACCCTCGAAAAGAAGGAAGAACCAGGTGAGCAGTGAAATTACAAGTTTAAGGGCCAGGTCCGGCAGCGCCGCCGCCTGGACGAGTATAATCCGGCTGAGCGCGCCGCCGGCGCTCTGCGCGAATTCCAGCCCCTTGGCCTGCAGGCCGGCCGGGCTTTCTACTACCCATTGCACCGGTTTCAAGGCGGTAACCGTAGCTACAGCGGCCCGGATAAAATCCGCCCCCCGTTCGTCGGCCAGGTAAGCGGCCAGGGAGATAGCCTGCTTTATAGCGGTAACCGCGAAAACGGTGAGCGGGGCAATTATTGCGACCAGGATCACAAGCATGGAGAGCGAGGAGGCCGAGCGCGGTCCCACTCCGTGCTTTACCAACAGGTTGTAAAGCGGCCTGCTGAGAATAGCCAGCAGCAGCCCCATCAACAGAGCTATGAGATAAGGCCAGACCATAGCCAGGAAGATCGAGAGAAAAACGGCCAAAAGTACGAGCAGGGTTATCCCGGAAGTTTTATTCTGAATTGTCGTCATTTTATCCTGGATTTATTCTACTATTTTATAAAGTCGCTTAAACGCCGCGGCTCCGGTTGGGCTGTCCGTGCTATTTAAGTTAGAATTCAGTTTATATGTTGTATAGCCGGTCCTCAAACAGTTTCTCCGGATATTTCGCGGACGATTCCGCGAAATCACTTCTTGCCTCAAACGGTATCGCGCTGGCTTTAGGCCTTATTCTGCGCTGGGACTTGTACTATCTGATGTGCGTCTACTGGTTCCAGAGCGTCATCATCGGCTACTACAACTTCCGCCGGATGCGCGCGCTCAGGAATTTCAGCACCTCCGGCCTCACCATGAACGAGAGGCCGGTGCCCGGGAACGAAGAGGGCAAACGCTCGACCGCGAACTTCTTCGCCCTTCACTACGGCTTCTTCCATTTGAGCTACCTTATTTTCCTGCTGCAAAAGGCCGCCGGGTTCGGCCGGGCGGATTATTTTGCCATAGCAGCCGCGGCCTTCGCCTTCCAGCGAAACCATAGCTTCTCATTCTCCTGCCACCTGGAGAAAGACCTTCAGCGCAAGGCCAACTTGGGAAGCATGATGCTATTCCCCTACCTCCGGGTGGTCCCGATGCACCTGATGATAGGCCTCGGGACCGAACTTGGAGCAAGCTCGGCGGCAGGGATAATACTGTTCGCGGGTCTGAAAACCGGGCCCGATCTTCTTATGCATGCCGTGGAGCATGCCTGGACCGGCGGCAAATAAAAAGACCTCCCTGCGGGGGAGGCCTTTTTTCTTTACGTCGGGCTTTTACTGTGCAGGAGGCCCAGCCTGCCGGGCGGTACGGGCGGCATGGCTCTGATTGCCCATCCTCGTCAGCCACGCCGCTCCGAGCCCGAGCATAGCCCCGAAAGTCAGCAGCATAAAGCCTATAAGGGAAAGCACCCCTCCGACCAGAGGGATAAGCTTCCCAAGGAACAGCAGCCCGGCCATAATAGCGTAACCGGCGGCCACTTTACCGGGCAGGCCCGAAGGACCGGTTTTCTTTAACCCCTCAAAGAACCGTCCCTGCAATACCACGCTGAAAGCGCTGAGCCCCAGCACGCCGGCGGCGGAGTAGATCATGAGCGCGAACGGAACCAGCGGGATCCCCAGCACTGAAACCACCATCATTACCAGCCCGGGAAAGAACGCCACTACCATAAGCGCACCGATACCGCAGGCGCGCCACATATCCCCGGAAATAACGGCCACGGTGTGCTCCACGTTCTTCGGGAAAAAGACCGCAGGAAGGATCATAAGTACGGCCCCGGTAGCCAGCATAGAGAATAAAAACATCAAACCGAGCCCCGCCAGGCCGCCTGCCATCACAGGACCGAAGCCGTGATCCCCGTCGCCGTTACCGGAATAGCGGGCCAGCCTGAGCACGCGCGGAAGGACCTTGCGCACAGCGCGCATGTCAAAGCTGTTAACCTCTCCTTTATGAACGGTGCCGGCGCCTTTTACAACGGAGCCGCCCAGCGAGGAAATGTCCCCGTCCACCTCACCAGGGCCGACAAGTTCCACATTTCCGCCTACACTGGAAACATAACCGTAAACTTTTCCGCTGATAGTCACCGGCCCGCCTACGCTTGAGACGTCGCCGTTGACCCGTCCGGCGATGGCCACCGGGCCCCCTATGGCCGAAAGGTCCCCGGTGATCTCTCCGTTAACTATCACCTGGGCTCCGCCCACGGCTACGGCGTCGCCATTTAGAACCCCGTTGACGGTAATAGACTTGTCTGTAGCCACATCCCCGTTTACGGTCTGTCCTTTCTCTATGAGCACGTCTTCATGACCGATCTGGCTCCGGCGCGCCTGCGCCGTCTGCCCGAGGCAGGCCAGGGCCGCCGCAACTAACGCGTACCTTTTAATATTTTTCATTTTTTTCCTCCTATATTTCAAATCCGGCTCCCGGCAGACCGCCGGCTCCCTGAGCAGGCGCGGACCGAAACTATAGATCCTGTTCTGATAAGCGTCCGCTATGCCTGCAAAGGCGGAATTATCCCACTCCGGGCAGCGGCCCAACAGTTCTGCTTCGGTTTCACCCATTATTATCAGTACGTCACGCCGGGGTTTTGGTGCCCTAATCCACCCACTGGCGGCCGCAGAGATTCTTAAAAGAGCAGAAAGCGCAGGGCTTTTCGTCCGGCGGCGGGTTAAAGGGCAGGGCCGGGTCCAGGATCTCCTCTATAAGCGCGGTGATCGCGGCTTTATAGGTTCCGAATACCGCCGTTCTATCCGGGGTCTTTTTATACCGCTCTTTATAAAGGGTTTCCTCGGTAATATTTTCGGCGCCAAGCAGCATAAGGGAGGCGTCCATATTGCGCGCCTCGGCGCACTTATTTCCGGCCAGATAGGCCAGGATATAGAAAGGCAATTGCGTGGATTTCAGGGTAGCGGGCCAGTCCTCCCTGGCCCCCAGGTCGAATTTCTGCCAGTTCGGGACGCTGGCCGTGACCCCGGTCTTGTAATCCAGTATATGGATGATCCCGCCCCGGTCGTCAACACGATCGGCCCGGCCTTTAAGCTTTACGGGGCCGTATTTGGTGGTCAGCTCCGCTGTTAATTTAGGTTCGCAATCCAGTATGGTTATCCCGGGCAGGCTATCGCGGTGATAATCCAGGATATCACGCAGGCGGCGCTCTGTCTGTCTCTTTATAAGGTACTCGAAACCGGCATTGTGGCCTTTAAGCCGCTCATCGAACACCCGCCCGGCTTGCTCTATTATACGGGCATAATCGCCGTCCAGTATTTTAAGGGGTTTGCCCGTCCTGGCCTTGAAGAAATTCTCCAGGACCTCATGCACTATGGTTCCTATATCGCGCTGCTCTACATCATCGGAGATCTCACTCTTCTCGCTCAGGCGCAGGGCATAATGGTAGTAGTACTGCAGGCCGCAGTTTAGATAAGTATCTATCGCCGAAGGAGAGAATTCACCGGCCTTCAGCGCGGCCGCCAATTCCGGGGACTTGGAAACAGCCTTAGGTTCTGTCTGGGAAAAATCTATCCGCAGGTGCACCTCGCTCTCTTCCGGCTTGTTCCGCTCCCGCTCCAGGTCCCAGATAAGCTTTTCAACAAAAGGGCTGCGCTCTTTATCCGCGCTGTCTTTGTAAAAGATATGCGCTTCTTTGGCGCCCGAGACAAGAGTGCTGAAATAATAGCGGGATATACGCTCCCGGGTCTTATAAGTGGACAGGCCCAGGCTTTCGCGCACAAAATAGGAAAGGATAGTGTCCTCTTTGCGGGCCGAAGGCAGGATGTCGGAATTAGCGTCCATGAAATACACACGGTTAAATTTAAGCCCGCGGGTTTCCAGGAAGCCAAGGACCTGCAGGCCCTTTAGCGGAGTTCCGGGAAAAGGATAATTAGCGCCCTGGATAAAGGTCTTAAAGAATTTGAAATAACCGTCCGGGCTTGCGAAACTTTCACCTGACAGCCGGGAGTTCTTCAGCTCTATTATATGCTCTATTGTTTTTTCCACGAAGGGCGCCCAGTGAGGATGCAGCTGCGCCGTGCTGTTTTCTGAGATATAGGAGATAAAATCGAGCAGCTTTGAGGAGAAACCGGCTATCTTCTTTATATCTTCAAAAGGAGAGATAAGCGTGCCGTGTATTGCGGCAAGATGCGCCTTGATATCGGCCGGGCCCAGCTTTTCGCCGTAATCCTTCAGCTTGGCCGCGGCTTCCTTAAGCAGAAGCACATCTTCCTCTATTTCTTTGAGCGTTATATACTTGTTCATCCGGGAAGAAAGATGTTCCTCCACGGTCTGGAAGATCACCCGGGAAGGCTCCGCCGAGCCCCTGAGGTAAATATTCTTTATATAGGGGTGAAACACGAACTTTAGGTAATTAGGGGCGAAATAGCCAGCTTCGTTTTTTTTATCCAGCAGGTCGCCCAGGGCGTCCAGCAGGGCATAGACCGGGGTGGCGGCCAGCGGGTAGCCCATAGAAATATTAAAATCCCCAGCCGCCGCCAGGACATTCTCTATAAGCGGAAAAAGGGTCTGCGCTTCCGGCAGGACTATGACGTCATGCAGAGGGCTGGAGGATTGGAGAACTGGAGGATTAGAAAGAGAAAGAGGGGCGGAAGACGAGGAGGCCGAAGGACCAGCCGCGAAGATCTCGGCAAGTTTGAAGATCTCTCCGTGGGTATCGGAAGCTTTATAGAAATGCAGCGCCGGGCGGCCGGGCGGCCGGGCGGCCGGAATACCGCCGAGGAAAGCGAATTGCTCCTCAATGCCGGGGCCGGGCTCCAGAATGATACGCGCGCCCTTTGCGGACAGGTGCTTTAAAATAACTTTCTCCGCATTTGACAGGCCAAAAAGCCCGGCAAAAATTATATTTTCAAAGCGCTTAAGGTCCAGCTGCTCTATTCCTGCCGCAACCCTGGCGTATTTACCCGAACGGGTAAGAAGCTTTTCTTTTTCCAGCTCTTTATAGAAATCCCCGTAGAGGCGGCTGAAACTCTCGAATTTTTTAATATAGGACTCGGAGCGCAGGTCTTTCGGAAGTATTGAATCGTAGCCTGAGAGGTCTTTCTGCGTCTTAAGCTCGATCTTGAGTTCTTCGAAGTCACCGGTGAGCTTCAGAGCCCATGGGAGAAAATAATCCAGAGTAAGTTCCTCCGGGTTCCGGGCAATTATGCTGCAGAGTTCATTTTTAAGCCGGCCGTAAAGCACCTCGGCCAGGTCCAGCGGGGAAGCCTCTTTACCTTTTATCCCGAGCTCTTCCGCGGCCAGGTCTATAAACCCGTCCATGGAAGTTATGACCGGGGCCGGCATAGCTGCGCCGCGTTTCCCGGCCAGGTACCTGCGCAAAAAATGCGCCGGCCTTTTGCCGGGGAATACAATAATATTATCGGCCAAAGATCCGGCAGAAAGCAGGATCTCCCCCGCTTTCTCCACCAGGTTCTCTTCAGGTCTGATAATTGTAATTTTCATCGCCTGCTCTGTATAATTCTGCAGGGAACATAAGGCCGGTTAGCGCCGGTTCCCCCGCGCCTTTTTCTTTCTGTGCCGGAAGATCCGCGGAAAATCAATCGTTCGCCGCTCTTTTATCTATAATACCAAAAGACGGGGCTTATTCCTGAAATTTTTATAAGCACCCGCCAGCCCGGAGTTTGCCGGACTAAGCGGGAGTTCCGAAGCGGTTTTATTCGGTCGTCGGCCGGGGCGGGTTCTATTACTTCCGACCTTCCCCCGTTGTTCAGACCACTGCTGAGTTGTTAAATTCTATGCTTTAGAAGTGAATATTTCGGTATTTATCCCTTCTGTCATGGGGTTCAATAGCCATTCTTTTACTTCGGTAGTTAGTTGTTAGAGCACCGTAGACTCAAGTGACCTCTCCCCGCCCAGGCGCATGCCGCTAACGCGGTACCGCTAACTAATTCTCCCCAGAAGGCGCAGCAGCCCGTCCAGGACGGTGACCGGGTGCGGCGGACAGCCCGGAATGAAAAGATCGACGGGGACCACGGCGGAAGCGCCGCCGAGCTGGTCTTCCGAGCCGGCGTACGGGCCGCCGCTGATGGCGCAGGCCCCGGAGGCGATAACGATGCGCGGCTCCGGGATGGCCGCATAGGCTATCTTGAGCGCCTCGCTCATGTGGCGGGTCACGGGGCCGGTTATAATAAGCCCGTCGGCGTGACGCGGCGAGGCCACGAATTGTATCCCGAAACGGCCCAGGTCGTAGATGACGGTGTTGAGCACGTTCAGGTCAGCCTCGCAGGCTCCGCAGCCGCCCGCGCTCACCTGGCGCAGCTTGAGGGACCTTCCGAAGAGGCGCCGCAGTTCTTCACCGAGCGACTCTGCCAGCCTGGCTTCGTTAGAAGATAAAAGCAGGTCTCCGCGCCGGCTGGCCGCCAGGCGGTGGTCTTTGGTAAAGCTGACGGCGCCCGACGGGCAGGCAGCCAGGCACTCGGTGCAGAACAGGCACTTCCCGGTGTCGAGCGTCAAAGCGCCTTTTTTTCCGCCGGCGGAGGCCGGCGTGATAGCCTTGGTCGGGCAGCTCTCCGCGCAGGCCGCGCAGCCGGCGGAGCACAGCTCCGGTTTAAGGAGCGGCCGGCCTCGGAAGCGTTCCGGCAGTCCCGGATCTCCGTCGGGAAAACTCGAGGTGCGATAACCCTGTTCCAGCCTGTTGTTGATTATATCTATCATTAGCGCTTCCCGCCTTATAAATCGTGACCGCAATAGGAAAGATTAAAGCTCTTGTTGCACAGGGGAAAATCCGAGATCTCCCCGCCCCGCATGGTCATCGCCAGCCCCATCCAGTTATGGAACGAGGGGTCTACGACTTTGTACCACTCGAATTTTCGGCCGGCGCCGGTCTTGGCCACGTGGCAGACTTCGCCGCGCCAGCCCTCGATCAGCGCAACGGCGATGTGATTTGCCGCCGGCGCCCCGCAGGGGCCGGAGGCGCTCCCCGCCGGGAGATGCCCGAGCAGGGCGCTAAGGAATTCCATGGACCTCTGCGCCTCCAGGAACCTGACCATCGCGCGGGAGAAGACGTCGCCCGTGTCCAGTATGGTCGAGGGGATGTGGCGGAAGCGGTAGAACCCGAAAGGATGGTCCTGGCGTACGTCCCGGTCAGCCCCTGCCGCGCGGGCGCAGACGCCCACCAGCCCGAGGTCGTCGCAGACCTTCCGCGAAATGACGCCGGTCTCCTCTAGCCGGGAGATGACGGAGGGCTCGCCGAAGAACATCCCCGCGACCTGCTCCAGGTGTTTGAGCCCGAGCCGCACCGTCCCGGCCATGCTGGCGCACATTTCTTCCGAAAGGTCAAAGGCCAGCCCCCCGGGCCTGAGCAGCCCCTTGCCGAAACGGTTGCCCGAGGCGAGCATCAGCAAATTGAGGTAATCTCCGCGCATCCGGCCGAAATAAGACATGGCCGGGAGATAACCTATATCGTTGCTGATCGCGCCGAGGTCGCCGATATGGTTGGCCAGCCGCTCAAGCTCCAGGGCGACGGCCCGGAGCGCCTCGGCGCGCAGGCTGAGGGACGCTCCCCCCAGCGCTTCGTTTATCGCGCAATAGGCCCAGCCGTGGGCTATAGCCGTGTCACCGCAGATGGTTTCCGCGATAGACAAAGAGCGGCTGTCCGGCCCCCCCCGCAGCAGCCGCTCCACTCCGCGGTGCTGGTAGCCGAGCTGAATTTCGAGATGGTGCACCGTCTCGCCATGGCACTGGAACCGGAAATGTCCCGGCTCTATTATCCCGGCGTGGATCGGGCCGACCGCGACTTCGTGGATCTCCTCCCCGGTTTCCTGAAAAAAAGTTACCTTGTCAGCGGGAACGAGCCGCACGGGTTTTGGCCAGGGGTGCCCTTCCGGAGTGATTCCGGAGGACTCGAAGATCTCTCTCTCGAAAAGGTGGGCCTGCGGTAATTCGGGGGTCAGGGCTTTGTAGCTGGTCACCGGCTCGGAAGCCGCGAGGTACAGTCTGCCGCCGGCATCGTCCGCCAGTACGGCGAGGAGGCCGGCCGGCGGACCGCCCGCGACGCCGGTGCTCAGCAAAGCGCAGAGGCGGCGGCCGGCCGCGGCCATCCTGAGGATGGCGGAACGGAAATCCTCTATCGGGACTACGGGGACCCTCGAGTAATCGACGGCCTCCCCGTTGCCGACGGAAGCGAAACGCGAAGCAGGGCTCATGATATACCTCCGCTGAGCAGTCCGGCCGCGTCGCGCAGAACGGCGGTCAGCCAGTCGGGCAGCCACAGGCCGAGGAAGAGTACCGCGGCCATAAACATTATGGGGGCCGCGAGCATGAAAGGATAATCTCCCTTCACGCTTTTTTTTGATTCGGCGTTAGGCACCCCGTAGACTACCGAGAGGACCGTGGTGGCCATCCCGATGAAGATCACGGCCAGCAGCACTACGAACCAGAAGGCCACCCCGGGGCGGCCGCCGTTCACAGCGGCGCGGAGAATGGAGAATTCGCTGACGAACGGGCCGAACGGGGGCGAACCGGTGATAGCGATAAAACCCAGCAGGAACAGCGTGGCGGAGATCGGCACGCGCTGCAGCGCGCCATGCACGTGGTCCATGGTCTTACCTCCGAAGGCGCGGTGGATATTCCCCGCCGAGAGGAACAGCAGGCTCTTGGTCATCCCGTTATTTATCATGTGAAGCATGGCGGCGAAACTGCCGGCCGGGCCCAGGCCTACGCCCAGCGCAAGGATCCCCATATGTTCTACGCTTGAATAGGCCAGCATCCGCTTGAAATCCCGCTGGCCGATTATGAAGACGGCTGCCGTTCCCATCGAGAGCAGCCCCATCAGCACCAGCAGGCTCTGCGCGAACGCCGAGAGGCCGGCGGCGTTGCAGATTTGGTACACGCGCAGGATCCCAAGGAAAGGACAGCTTGTAATAACGCCCGCCAAAATAGCCCCGGCCACTCCGGGAGCTTCCCCGTAGGTGTCCGGCTTCCAGGAATGCAGCGGGGCGAGCCCCATCTTGGTCCCGTAGCCTACCAGCAGGAAAATAAAAGCTCCTTTAAGCCAGGGAATGGACAGCTCCCCGGCATGGGCCAGGAGGGTGTCGATCACCAGGGGGTCCGCGTAATGCTTGGAAGGAAGTTCGGAGAGCGAAAGAAAATAAGTTCCAAGCAGAGCGAGGCCTATGCCCAGCGAGCCCATCATCAGGTACTTCCAGGTTGCCTCCAGCGACCTTTCGTTACGATTGAAATGAACGAGGGGCGCCGTAGCCAGGGTCGCGGCCTCCATGCCTACCCACAGCAGGCCCATGTGGCGGGTGACGCAGACCAGGCTCACGGAGCCCAGGACGAAAGAAAGGCAGGCGATAAAAAGCCGGTTGGAGCTTTCGTGCCGCAGGCGGAGGTATTCCAGACAGTAAACCGAACAGAGCAGGAAGATAGCGCTGGAGAGGCTTAGGACCAGCAGGCTGAGGCTGTCTATGTAGAACCAGCCGCCCGCGGAAGCTTCCGGCAGATGCCGCCAGCAGGCGGCGACGATAGACGCGTGGATGGCGCAGCCTAAAGGAAGAAGCCAGGGCCTCAGGTCCTCGCTTTTTACGGCGAGGGCGAGGAGGCCGATAATAAAAGGAACGACGACAAGGTAGAAGTAGATCATATTAGTCGCTCAAACGGGTCAGATTCTCCGTGCTTATAGAGTGGAAGGCCCGCTCTATATGGTTGATCACTATCCCCATCACGAACACGGCTACGAACACGTCCAGCAGCACCCCCATTTCTATAAGCCAGGGGACCTCGTAGGCGCTGGCCAGGCCGAAGAGGTAGATCCCGTTCTCGAAGACGAGGTAGCCGATCACCTGCGTCACGGCCTTGATACGGCTGATCATCATCAGCAGGCCCATCATAACCGTGGCAAGAGAAACCGGGATCAGCATGCTTGTGCGCACCCCCTCCAGCACCGGGAGGCGCTCGGCGAGAACGAAGGAGAGGCCGATAAGAGCCGCCCCGATCATCAGCGACAGGGTGTAGCCGATCATCGGCTCCATCTCGCGCCGGATCTTCACTTCGCGGATGGCGTAGAGCAGTACGCGCGGGAGCACGAAGCCTTTCAGAATAAACATCCCCAGCGCCAGCAGCAGGGCGCGCGGACGGAAGCCGTGCCGGCTGATGGTCAGCGGCAGCAGGCCCAGGCACATCCCCTGGAGGGCCAGGATCTTTATGCAGCCCGTCAGTGAAGAGGAGCCGAGCAGGTAAAGGCTGAGGAAGACTACCAGGGCCAGAAGCAGTTGCGAGAATTGTTCCATAAGTTTATCTCAAAGTCAGCATAAGCCCGAAAGTCGCGGCGCAGATGGCGGCGACGAGAAGCTGCGGGACCCTCACCATGCGCACGCGCGCCATGCTCGACTCGACCAGGCCTATCGCTACGGCCACGCAGCCCAGTCCGAAAAGCAGGGAGCCGAGCGCGGCGGCCGGCGGCATCTCCGGCAGAACGAGCCGTACCAGCAGGGCGGACATGAGGACAAGTTTTATCCCCGCCCCGTGCAGGATGAAGGCCAGGTCGGGGCCGCCATGGTCCAGGACCATGACTTCGTGGATCATAGTAAGTTCGAGATGGGTGTTGGGATCGTCCACCGGGATGCGGGAGTTCTCCGCCAGGAGCACTACAAAAAGAGTCCCCAGCACCAGTATGGTGCCCGCCGCCGCGCTGGGGCCGGAATGAGGGGCGAACATTTGCGCAAGACAGAGGCCGCCTGAGCGATAAGCCAGGCTCGCGAAAGTGAGTATCAGCGCCGGCTCGGCGAGGCTTGAGAAAGCCACTTCACGGCTCGCGCCCATCCCCTCGAAGCTGGACCCCGTGTCCAGCGCCGCCATCACGGTTACGAAACGGCCGAGAGCGAACAGGTAGGCGAAAAGGATGGCGTCTCCGTTGAAGGATATCAGCGGCGCGCCGGCCAGCGGCGCCAGGGCCGAGGCGCAGAACACGGCGGCCAGCGACACCACCGGCCCGAGCTTGAACATCCAGGTCGTGGTAGAGCTGTAGACCGCGCCTTTGCCCAGGAGTTTGATAGTGTCGTAAAGCGGCTGCAGGACGGGAGGGCCTTTGCGCCCGGCGACCAGGGCCTTGGTCTTTGTGATAAGGCCCAGCATGACGGGCGGCGCCAGGAGCAGGATAATCGGATAAGACAGTACGAGTGTTATAGTTTCCATAAAAAAATGACCGCCGGGAAAGCCGGGATATAGAAAAGATAGAGATGGGGGCGTCCGCGCTGAAGGCGTCTTGCAGAGAGATCCATCTTTAAATTCCCGGGACCAGTACGGGAAGTCCGCGTTCAAGCGCCGGGTCCGGCGTAAAACTCCCGAAGAAAGCTTTAGCCGGCCAATAGCCCTTGGGAGGACGGAATTCTTCGTTGGTCCCCAGCAGGACGGAAAATACTCTTATTACAGGCACGGGGTATGACGAGCCCGTGTATTGCATGCGCGCCGAGGAGGCGGCGAAGCCGCAGCCCAAGGCGAGTCCCCGGCCTGTTTTAGTGCGGGCCGGAGGGGCCAGGCGGAACGCCCACAGCAAAGCGCTCAGGATGGGAACTCCCGCGCCTAACAAGCCTATGGCGGTCAGGAGCGGCGACCAGACCGGGACGTTAACCGCGATGTCCCCGGGAGGGAGGCGGACAATGTCCCCGGCGGCCGCCGCCAACCCGGCTATCACTATGAGCCCGGCCGCGCGGCTGCGGCGCAGCAGCCCCCCGGAGAGGACGGCCGCCGCGGCAAGGATCAGGACGCAGGCCGCAAGCGGGGTCATGGGAGGGCCTTCAGCCGCGCCAGCAGTTCTTCCTCCGGGGCGGCCCTGTCGAGCAGCGCGCGGAACTCTTTGTCGTGAAGGGTTGACGCGACCCTGGCAAGGATGGCCAGGTGGGCGCGTATCGACGGGGTCACCAGCGTACAGACGATGCGGACGGGCGCCTTATCGCCGGGGTCAAAAAAAACTTTGTCTTTTAGAAAGCAGATGGTCGCTATGGGCCGGGCGCTGCCGAAAATAAGAGGGCTGCGCGTATGCGGGATAGCGATCCCGTCGATGACGGTGGACCCCTTAACTTCCCGGTTCCAGAGCGCCTGCGCCGCCAGCGCCTTATCCCCGGGTTTCGCCAGCGGCAGGAGGTCCGCCACGGCCGTCATGACGGCCTTTTTATCGCCGCCGGGGACGCCGTAGTGGATATTGCCTTCGAGGAGCGCTTCGAGCCGGTAAAGGGCGTCCTGGCCCTGCGGGGCCTGGTAAAGCGCGGCCGCCGGGATCTTGCGGCGGGTCGCCCATTCGAGAAGATCCACCCGGTTGAACCGGTAGCGGCCGTTGATCATGAAAGCCGGCAGCCCGTCTTCGATCCACCTCGAGATGGTTGATTCCGAGACCTCAAGTATTCTCGCCGCTTCGCTTATGCCTAAGTCCATAATTAACCTTGCCTTAAAGTTTCCAGCCCAGGATGAGCAGCAGGAATATAGCCACATAAAGCATATGGTACTGGAGCCTGCCGCTCTGCCGGCGTTTGAACCGCGCCAGTAAATTCACAAGCGCCGAACCCAGCGGGTGCAGGAAACCGTCCAGCACGCGGTCGGGGCTGTGCGAGGTGAAAGAGGCGTCCGCCGGCCAGTAGCCGTCCGGGGACGAGGCCTCCGTCTTGAAACCGAGTATGGGCGAAAAAACGCGCGTCAAAGGCATAGCGTAAGACGAGGCCGTATACTGGAACCTCGCCGTCGGCGCGGTGAAGCCGCAGCCCCAGGTGGCTCCACTGCTCAAGCGGCCGGCGACCAGGAGCCGGCGCAGGAAAACCAGAAAGGCCCCCGTGAGTATCACACCCGCCCCGATGGCGCCGACCAGCCTTGCGCCCGAGACCGTTCCGGCCAGGGAGAGAGCCGCCGTCTCCGGGGGTAAGCCGCAGACCAGGGCGGCAGCTTCCACTACGAGGCGGAGCACTGGACCGGGCCAGAGGCCGATAAAAACACAGAGCGCCGCCAATGCGGCCATGGGGACCAGCATTGCGGGCTTGGGGTCCCTGGCCGTCCTGGCGGCCTCGGTCCTGGGAACGCCCAGGCAGAGGGCGCCGTAGGCTTTTGTAAAGCAGGCGAGCGCGAGTCCCCCGATAAGCGCGAGCGCTCCTATCGAGACGGCGGCCAGCCGCCCCTCGCCGACAGTGGCGGTTGAGAACGAAGCCAGGTACACCAGCCATTCGCTGACGAAGCCGTTGAAAGGCGGTATTCCGGAGATAGCGGCGGCGGCAAGGAGGGAGAGGGCCGAGGTCCAGGGCATCGTTTTAAGAAGGCCGCCGCCGGCTTCTATGTTTCTTGTTCCGAGGGCATGCTGAAAAGCACCGCTCCCGAGGAAGAGCAGGGATTTGAAAAGAGCGTGGTTAAGGGTGTGGAGAATAGCGCCGGAAAAACCAAGCAGAGCAAGCTCGGGCCTGTGATGAGAGAGCCCGAGGCAGCCCAGCCCCAGGCCCAGCGCTATGATGCCGATATTCTCTACGCTATGGTAAGCCAGCAAACGTTTCAGGTCGTGCTGGCCGAGGGCGAAGAGGACGCCGCCTATTCCGGAGACCGCGCCGGCAAGGACCAGGACTATCGCCCAGAAGTCGGGGACGCCGCGCAGCAGCCAGATCAGCCTGAGAAAGCCGTAGATCCCCATCTTGATGACGACGCCTGACATGACGGCGGAGACGTGGCTTGGACAGGCCGGGTGGGCTTCCTGCAGCCAGATATGGAGCGGGGCAAAACCGGCCTTCATTCCAAAGCCGATAAAGGCAAGGAGAAGCAGCAAAGCCGACAGCCCGTCCGTGGGAGGCATAACGGCTCTAATCCCGGCGAAGTCCAGAGTTCCGGCAGCCCGCCCGAGGATAGCGAACAGGACGAGGAGGGCCAGGGTTCCGGTATGGGTGCAGATAAAATATAAGAAGCCGGCGCGCCGCACCTGGGGATGCTCGTCTTCGACTATGACCAGGAAGAAGGTGGCCAGGGCCATCAGCTCCCAGGCGAACAGGAAGAGGATGGCGTTCTGGGCGCAGACGACCACTGAGAGCGAGGCGGTCATAAGGAGGAACAGCGGGCGGATAGACTTTATGCGCGACAGGCTGCGGGAGGCTTTTATATAGGCTTCTCCGTAGATGCCGGCCGCCAGGCAGACGCCGAGGATTATCAGCAGGGAAAAAGACGATAAAGCGTCCAGGCTGAACGACAGGCTGGCCGAGGGCAAGGACCAGGCCTGGATAAAGCCCGGGGCCGAAGCCTGCTCAAGCCCGCCGGCCATGATGGCCGCGAAGCCCGCCAGGCAGCCCAGAACAAGCGAAATATTGAAAATCGCGGAGGAGAGCCCCGGCTTCCTGGCGGTCAAAGCGGACGCGGCGGCTCCGGCTAGAAGGATTGAAATTGATAAAATCAGAAACATTTAAATTGCGGGAACGGCTACAAGCGGCAAATACAGAGTGCTATTTATAAATATTACCATATTTGCCGGCCGTAATAGCTCATAATTATTGCCCGCGGCGGTCATAAAGCGTTAAAGCTACGCCGGCAGCCGACAAGTTGCCGCCGTGCAGGTGTGAGCTTTTAGCGTTCGGAAATAAGGCCGGCAAGCAGGAATTCCCGGTTCATGCGGGCGATATTGGCCACTTTAATGTCCTTTGGGCAGACCGCCTCGCATTCGTACTCGTTCGAGCAGTTTCCAAAGCCCTGCCGGTCCATGGCTTCGACCATGCCCAGCGCGCGTTTAGCCCTTTCCGGCCCGCCCTGCGGCAGCAGCGCCAGCTGGGAAATTTTAGCGCCCGTAAAAAGCATGGCGGCTCCGTTGGGGCAGGAAACTACGCAGGCGCCGCAGCCGATGCAGGCGGCCGCGTCCATGGCCTCTTCGGCCTTATCTTTTTCTACGGGCGTGGCATTGGCGTCGGGGCCGGCGCCGGTGTTCGTTGAAATAAAGCCCCCGGCCGTGATCAGGCGGTCCAGCGCGCCGCGGTCCACCGCCAGGTCTTTGAGGACCGGGAACGTCTTTGCGCGCCAGGGCTCGACCGTTATTACGTCGCCGTTGCTGAATCTGCGCATGTGCAGCTGGCAGACCGTGGAGTGTTCGTCCGGACCGTGCACGTCGCCGTTGACCACCAGCCCGCAGGAGCCGCAGATGCCTTCGCGGCAATCGCTTTCAAAGGTCACGGGATTCCCGCCTTTTTTCAGCAGGTCGTCGTTCAGGATATCCAGCATCTCCAGGAAGGACATATCCGGCGAGATGCCGGAAACTTTGTAGGCCGCCATTTTTCCCGGCTCTTTAGGGCCCGCCTGGCGCCAAACGCGCACGGTGACCGAGAACTGTTCTGAATCGTTCATTTGTAACTCCGTTCCGCTATTTTGATATTCTCGAAAGTAAGCGGTTCCTTGTGCAGGACGGCCGCCTTGCCCTCGCCCTGATATTCCCAGACCGCCGCGTGCGAGAAGTTCGCGTCGTCGCGCCGGGCTTCCCCTTCCGGGGTGACAGATTCTTCGCGGAAATGCGCGCCGCAGGATTCCTTGCGCTCCAGGGCGTCCCTTACCAGCAGTTCCGAGAATTCCATGAAGTCTGCTATCTTCATGGCTTTTTCCAGAGTCTGGTTGAAGTCTTTGTCCGCGCCGGAAACCGCCACGTTTTTCCAGAACTCTCCGCGTATTTCGGGTATTTTCTTAAGAGCTTTATTAAGGCCGGCCTCGTTGCGGCCCATGCCTACGTCGTTCCACATCACGTTGCCGAGCTGGCGGTGCAGCTCGGACGGGGTTTTCTTGCCTTTTACCGCAAGCAGCCGGTTGATACGGTCCCGCACTTCCCCGGCCGAATCGGTGAATTCCTTATCGGCGGGGGAAGCCGGGGCGAATTTGCCGGCCCCCAGGTAACCGCCTACCGTGGCGGGCGCGACAAAGAACCCGTCGGCCAGGCCCTGCATCAGCGCGCTGGCGCCCAGCCGGTTGGCCCCGTGGTCCGAGAAATTGGCCTCGCCCAGGGCGAACAGGCCGGGGATGGTGGTCATAAGGTTATAGTCCACCCAAAGGCCGCCCATCGCGTAGTGCGGCGCCGGGTAGATGCGCATAGGGGCCTTGTACCCGTTCTCGTCGGTTATCTGGTAGTACATATCGAACAGATTACCGTAGGCGGCCTTTATCGCGCCGGCGCCCTTGCGCTTGATCGCGTCCCGGAAATCCAGGTAGACGGCCTGGCCGGTCGCCCCGGCTCCGAAGCCAGCGTCGGCTACGGTCTTGGCGGCCCTGGAGGCGATGTCCCGCGGCACAAGGTTCCCGAAAGCCGGGTAGCGCCTTTCCAGGTAGTAATCGCGCTCAGCCTCGGGGATGTCGTTGGGTGGGCGCTTGTCCCCCTTGGCCTTGGGCACCCAGACGCGCCCGTCGTTGCGGAGGCTCTCGCTCATCAGCGTGAGCTTCGACTGGTGTTCCCCCGAGCGCGGTATGCAGGTGGGGTGTATCTGCGTGTAGCAGGGATTGGCGAAGCCTGCTCCGCGTTTATAGGCCGCCCAGGCGGCGGAAACGTTGCACGAGCCGGCGTTGGTGGAAAGATAGAAAGTGTTGGCGTAACCGCCGGTGCACAGCAGGACGGCGTGGCCGGCGTGCGACTCCAGCTCGCCGGTCAGGAGGTTGCGCGCGGTTATGCCGCGGGCATATCCGTCCTTGACGACCACGTCCGCCATTTCGCGGCGGGGCAGTATGGTAACGGTGCCGGCCGCCACCTGGCGCATCATAGCGGAATAGGCGCCCAGCAGCAGCTGCTGGCCGGTCTGGCCCCGCGAATAAAAAGTGCGGGAAACCTGCGCGCCGCCGAAAGAGCGGGTAGAGAGCAGGCCGCCGTATTCCCGGCCGAAAGGCACGCCGATAGCCGCGCAGTGGTCGATGATCTGGTTGGAGATCTGCGCCAGGCGGTAGACGTTCGCTTCCCGGGCGCGGTAGTCGCCTCCCTTTATAGTGTCGTGGAACAGGCGCCAGACGGAGTCGCCGTCGTTCGGGTAATTCTTTGCGGCGTTTATCCCCCCCTGCGCCGCTATGGAATGGGCGCGGCGGGGTGAGTCATGCAGCGTGAATACTTTCACGTTGAAGCCCAGCTCGCCCAGCGAGGCGGCCGCGGAGGCCCCGGCCAGGCCGGACCCCACCACAAGGACGTCGAACTTGCGCCGGTTATTGGGGTTTACCAGCTTCAGGTTGAATTTATGCGAGTCCCATTTCTTCTCGATGGGCCCGGCTGGAATTTTAGCGTCAAGTTTCATATTTTATCCTCCGCCAACCGCTTGGATTTAAGTCCGACTACTGTATTATCGCCTCAGAGGCCGTTCCTGCGGTCAGGTCCGCCCCCAGCAGGTAATAAAGAGAAATGAGCGCGAAGCCGACCATGGCCAGGGCTACGATTACCCCGCCTATCTTAACCAGCGGGGTGTATTTGGGATGGTTAAGCCCCAAAGTCTGGAAAGCGCTCTGCATTCCGTGGCTGAGGTGCAGCGCCAGGGCCGCCGAGCCGGCCACATAAACGGCGGTGAACACGGGCTTGCGGAAAGCGGAGGTCACCATCCGGTAAAAACCCATGGAGTGGTCCGTAAAGCGGAAGGTAAGCATATGATAAACCAGGTAGGCCAGCAAGGCCGCGGCGGTGTAAAGCATCGTAGCGGAGCCTATTGTCCTGCCGCCCTGCCATTTCCGGGCCTCGTAACCGCGCGGCGCGTTCATAAAATCCTCGGCGCGCACCCAGACGCCGGTTATGATGTGCGCAAAGAACAGCGCGGCCAGGCCCAGCTCGAGGAGCGGCGTGGCCGGGTTAGAGAGCAGGAAATCTACCCAGGCATTGTAGGCAGCTTCGCCCTTAAAGAGCAGCAGGTTCTCGGCCAGGTGTACCAGCATAAACCCGCCCAGGAGCAGGCCCGAGACGGCCATGACGGCCTTCCTCCCTATCGAGGCGGAGATAAACCGCTTTATAAAGGTAATATCCATAAAGTGACTCCTAAAAAAACCGCTAAACATTCCCGATGCCGTATAATTGCGCTCCGCCCGCCGGATCCTTTTTCATTATCTCTTCGAGCACCGCGTCGGATATCTGGTCGCAGACCTTATCCGGGTGTCCCTCGCTCACAGACCCGGAACTTACCAGTCTTTTTCCCCTGCAATTCATTGATTCTCCTGTTTAGTCAGCGCCCGGTTAATTTCCATGGGGTCCTTAATGGATTCCGGGCATAGCGCGGACCGCGGTTATAAAACGCGCCATCGTCCCCGGCGCGTTTTGCTGATCCCTTGACTATACAAGGCCCTGGGCCATCATGGCGTCAGCTACTTTTTTAAAGCCGGCGATGTTGGCGCCCATCACGTAATTGCCGGGGTGGCCTGCCTCTTTGGCCGCGCCCACGCAGGCGCTATGGATGTCCGCCATGATACTACGCAGATGCTTATCCACCTCATCGGCGGACCAGCTCATACGCATGCTGTTCTGGCTCATCTCCAGGCCGGAAGTAGCCACGCCGCCCGCGTTGGAGGCCTTGCCCGGAGAGAATAGGATGCCGGCTTCTTGGAAGGCCGTCACGGCTTCCGGGGTGCAGGGCATATTTGCGCCCTCGGTCAAACACATTAAGCCGTTCTTCAACAGCTCTGAAGCGTCGCCGGCATTAAGCTCATTCTGCGTGGCACAAGGCAGCGCCACGTCCGCTTTTATGCGCCATGGCCGCATACCGGCATGAAATTCAGCGCCGAATTTCCTGGCGTAAGGTTCAACAATATCCTGTCCGGAGGCCCGTAATTGCAGCATATAATCCGTTTTTTCGCCGCTTATCCCGTTCTTGTCGTAAATAAATCCGTCCGGCCCCGAAATTGTTACAACTTTTCCGCCCAGCTCTCCGGCCTTCTTAACCGCGCCCCAGGCCACATTACCGAAACCGGAAACGGCCACGGTCTTGCCCTTAAAGGCGGCGCCTTTGGTTTTAAGCTGCTCCTGGCAGAAATAAACCACGCCGTACCCGGTGGCTTCGGGGCGGACGAGAGAACCTCCCCAACTGAGGCCCTTGCCCGTAAGTACGCCCGTAAATTCAGCCTTTAAGCGTTTATACTGGCCGAACAGGAAGCCTATTTCGCGGCCACCCACACCCATATCGCCAGCCGGTACGTCCGTGTCGGGGCCGATATGGCGGAACAGTTCCGTCATGAAGCTCTGGCAGAAGCGCATGACCTCGCCGTCGCTTTTGCCGCGCGGGTCGAAGTCCGAGCCGCCCTTGCCGCCGCCCATGGGAAGCGTGGTCAGGGAGTTCTTGAAGATCTGCTCGAAGCCCAGGAACTTGAGGATGCTCAGGTTCACGGAAGAGTGGAAGCGCAGACCGCCTTTATACGGCCCGATAGCGTTATTAAACTGAACGCGGAAACCGCGGTTTACGCGGAATTCGCCTTGGTCGTCCTGCCAGCCCACGCGGAAAGTAATAGCGCGGTCCGGCTCTATTAGCCGGTCCAGAACCTTCGCTTTTATATATTCGGGGTGCTTTTCGAGTATCGGGGCCAGGGTTTCAACCACTTCCTTAACAGCCTGGTGGAACTCCTTCTCTCCGGGGTTCCTGGCGACCACGTCGGACAGGAGATTTGTTATGTAATTATGTACTGAAGCTTTGCTCTTCTCCGGTGTAATTGCGGGTTTGGTCATTAGGATATATCCTTTGTGCTTTAGTTCCATCTGCGATAACAATTAACAATTCCGTAAATATTCCGAATTTCACTGTGAATCTGCCGCCGCCGTCCTGACAGGCACATTCCGCAATTAGCACGGATGACGCTTATTACCAGAATTGCCACTATTTCTTTGCCTGGTGCGCGGCACTGTGATCGCGGCGTAAGCAGGTTGTGGCCGGGGAGCGGCCCGGCGGGGTGCATTGCAGCCCTTCCGGGGCAATGCCCGGGGGACCAGTTCGCCTATCGCTTCATTGAGATTCCCTGATCTAAGACATAGAATGATTGACGGGCACCTAAGGCCGGCGGGAAGAGCCTGTCCGTCCGGCTGGGTTTGCCGGGTCTTCGGTTCCGAAGACTTGAGGAACTCCCCGTGGTGGGGTGAGCGCATACGAATCTCCCTTGATCGTTTCAGGCCGGATAAGACTCCGGCAGCCCCGCTGTCAGCGTCTTAAAACTTTTTGAAGAGCTTTGGATAAACGGCGCAGTTCACCGGCGGAATAGCCGGTTCTTTTGCGGGCGCGCGTAATTCCGGCCTCCCGCTCGAGAAGAAAGAGGGAGGAGTTTTGTATACCCAGCAAGCCCATTGTTTCTTTCCTGGTGATTATTATCTGGTCCGGTTCTTTCATTGCGTGTTATCGGCTCAGAATTCGGGAAACGTTCCGATTCCGAAATAGGGGCCCAGGCCCGCTTTGACCACGATCTCCTTAAAGCGCTTTAACGCGCCTTCTGTCGATTTATCCGGCGGATTTACCTCGAAGCAGAATAAATCGCTTTTTGCGTTGACCCGATGTAATTCGGACAGCTTTTTGAGTTTAGAGGCAAGGAGGTGCGTTACTCTTACCCCAAAAAGAGTAGGCGTAATCCGCCGCACTTCCGTAACCCCCGGACAAAGTGTCTGGCCTTCCATAACGGTCACCGGATAGCGGGCAGGTTCGGCGCGGCCGCCTGCCCTGTGGTAGCGGTGGCTAATGAAGCGCTTACCGCTTGTACCGCTTCGTCAGGGGTTTGCAGCGCGGGGGCTTTCCGGCAGCCCGGCATAGCGCCCGGCATGCTTAATCCGAAAAGTTTTATTTCTTTCATTTAACGTCTTCTTTGACAGCGTATGTTCTTATATGGATATATTACCTTATATTCATATATCAACGCAAAAAAATTCCCTATTTCCTGCTCAGGTGGTCCAATACGGTATGGCTCTCCTGTAGTTTTTTTCTCAGCATATCCGCTATCGGTCTCAGCACTTTATAAATATCCTTATCCTTGACCGAGTAATAAACCGTGACTTTCTCCTGGCGGGCGGCGAGTATGCCGGTCTGGCGCAGGATCGACAGGTGTTTTGAGAGGCTGGATTGTTCCACGCCCAGGGCTTTTACCAGCTGCCCAACGGAAGATTCGCCCGTTTTAAGATGTTCTATAACCGCAAGCCGGACAGGGCTGGCTATGCTTTTCAGGAAATCTGCCTTGATCTTGAAAATTAATTCTTCGCTTGCCATAGTTGATGTATTGCTATATGCTCTACTATTCATATTATAGTGGCGGCAGCGTCCAGTGTCAACAGTTTTTGAGCTATTTCCGCTAAAACGCTGGTTGTCCGGGTTCGCCGCGGCTCTGCGCGGCTGCAAATAATTGTTCTATTCTTTGCTTTTAGGGAGCATATCCGCATCCGGGCCCGTGATCATGCGTCCAATTTAATCGAACGGGAGGCTTTTATAAGGAAGGACCCTTTGCCGGCGGAGATCAGCTCGCGCGCCAGGGCAGCCGGTCTCGCTGCGCAACGGGCTATTCCGCTCGCGGCCGGAGAATTACTGTAATTATTTATATAATCGGGGAATGAGTTATACCAGGAAAAGCCGCATTGCCCAGTTTCTGTTTCTGACTACGGCCATACTGGGGTTCACGCTCGCGGCGGTGTATGAGCACTATCGTCTTGCTGCCGCCGCAATGGCTGTGCCGGCCCTGGGGCTAGCCCTCAAATTGATCTTCGGCGGCTCCGTAGAGCCCCGGGGCGGCCGGGTTTACCGGGCGGTATTCGGCGGCATTATCGGTCTGTGCCTGGGCGTATCTACCATCTTCTTCCAGGCGGGAGATCTGATGATGGGAACTTGTCTTGTCACTATTCCTCTA
>MNUR01000064.1 GCA_001871115.1 Elusimicrobia bacterium CG1_02_56_21
GTTAGGATATTATGATCCAAACTCAGACACCACTACCGACAGGCTCGGCACCATAATCGGACAAGGTAATCTTTTAAAAACTTTACTACCTAATTGTTAATCTCCCCAGATACGCCGCCAGTGTCGCAAAAGTAGCACTTTACGTCACCGGGGGAGGGTAGGGTTGGGGCAACTAGGAGAAGTTTACAATATCCCCCCCTATGGGCCCTTGACTAGCAGCCCTCCAACCTGTATACTAATATATAGGTTGGAGGAATATAAATGACCACTCAAATTATCGGTTTAGATCAGGCGCGGCATCGGCTGTCAGGTCTTGTAAACGGCCTCGATCGAAGCCAGCTTAGATATCTTGTCAGCTCCCGAGGCCGGCCAAAAGCCGTCTTGATGAGTATCTCAGATTACCTGACTACCATCCTCAGGCAAAAGCGGGCCTCCGTTGTCGTCGAGCTCCAGCTTGAAGCTAAAGCCAAAGGTCTGGATAAAATCTCTTCAAAAGAGATCTCGCGCGAGATTCGCACGGCCAGGCGTGCTCATTTGTGATCCGCGTAGTTTTGGACACGAATGTTATTGTGTCCGGCCTTCTGGCCGCGGATAGTCTCCCGGCGACAATCTTAGACCTGGCCCTGCAGGGCAAAATCCATGCCGCCGTTTCACCTTCCATCCTGGCCGAGATGGACCGGGTGTTGCGTCGCCCGCGGTTTGGTTTTGAACCCCGGAAGATCGGGAGTTTTCTTGCACTGTTTAAATCCCGGTCCAAGTTGGTTTCTCCGAAGAAGACTCTGAATCTTTGTCGGGGCGACTCCTCTGACAACCGGTTCCTTGAGTGTGCAGAAGCTGCGAAAGCGGAATTCTTGGTCACTGGCAATAAATCGCACTTCCCGCCCCGTCACATGAACACCCTTGTGGTCACACCCAGGGAGTTCTGGGACGCCTATCTTTTGCGGATGGCTCTTTAGTAGTCTAAAATCGGATGATACACACGTTATTGTTCAGACTAAATAACCCTGGCCTTTATGCGGCCGCAAAAGCCCTGAAAGAATTAAGGGAACTTATTCATTGCTGCCTGACTGACGGAATACCCGGCAGACACAAAATCAATAAGATAAAAACGCGGCTGGCCGATATACAGCAGAAAGCCCGCGATAAAGGCTGTCGGTCAAAACACGTCCAGCTTATCCACGACATACAGCGGCTCCTGGAACTGGTCGAAACGACTTTCCGTGAAATCAGGGATTATAATCTCGAAAAGGATCGGGAGATAATCCACTTCTTCGCTTTGTATCTTTCCCTTCTGGACACTCTCGGCGAAGCTATCACAGGGTCCTTGTCAAAATCCGGCGCAGCCGCCGCCCGCGCCGGCAAGCTTATTGCGGAAGGCAGAAAATCGCTCAGATCTTTCAGAACGGATAATTTATCCCGTCCGGATAATCTTCCTGGCGGCATGACGCTGCTGACTTTATATGGTCACTTTGAAACATGGCTCTCCGAAACCGGGAAGCTGGCGGGGAATTTTTGTATCATACCAAAGGACGGAGGTTTGGGCAGCGGAAACACTCCCGTATTGCCTGTAGATAAAATGGACGAAGATTTTAACGAGCTTATTGAAGAGGCTGCGGCTTTAAAGAAGGACTTTAACCGATGCCACTACAGCTGGTACAGGTATTCCCCGCGTCATCCCGGTTACACGTTCTGGAAACAGAATGTCCTGCGGTTCATTAAACATTCTTTCGGCGAGCAGAGCCTCCAGTATACGAACCTGGTAGAGACCGAAAAGAACTACTCCGATAGTTTGCCGTCATCGGTCTTCTCCGCTTTTATGAAGACCTTGGAGAAAGCGCGTCACGCTCCCAGGCAAGTGTCTCCTGTCGTTTACGGTGCATGTGCCGTACCCCCCCCCCACGTTCCAGCAGTGCCTGTAGCCCCCTTGCCGGCGCAGCAGCAGCCTGCTGAGCAGATAGTCAAAGCTGCTCCGCCTGTAGAAACGCCGGCGGCTCCAGAGCTCCCGGCCGCGCCCCTGCCGCAACCTAAAAAAGAATCACGTAAAACGAAAGCAGACCCCCCCTTAAGGCCGTTCGGGCAGCTTGACCCGGAGGCCAAGGAAATTTATGGTCGTCTTCTTGCTGCGGCCCGGAGATTTATAATTCAGGCGGGCCGGCCGGCCGATGGAATATACGGGGAAGTGACCGACTTATGCGATTTAACTCTTGAAACTCTTAAAACAAACCCCGTGCTCCTCAACTATGCGGCTTTCGCCACCGCGGATAATTATCTTTACGCCCACACCGCCAATGTTATTATTCTCAGCCAGGCCATCGCGCTCGACCTTGCTCTCCCGCAGGAGGATACGCGCCTGCTTTCCTTCTGCGCCATGGCCCACGACTGGGGGATGACGGAATTCCAGGAACTTTCCTCAAAAAAAGAGTATTTAACAGATGCGGAATTCTCGCAGGTGGCGCTTCATGCGGAGGCGGGCGCGGCCAAACTCGATAACATGCCCGACCTCGATCCGCTTCTGAAAGAAAGAATTAAAAAGATAGTCTGCCAGGCGCATGAGCGTGTTGGCGCTAACGGCTATCCCTTCAGGCTTTCAGGTAAAGAAATAGATATACTGGCACAAATCATAGGGATAGCCGATGTTTACGAGGCTATGACGCACCCTAGAAACTGGCGCGAAGCCCTGCATCCGCATGAAGTGGTCAAGCAGTTCATGGAACAGAAAACCGGCCCGGAATTCGGCAGAAAGATATTAAAGGCCCTTATACACGCCCTTTCTATTTATCCCCCCGCCTCTTTAGTGGCGCTTTCAAGCGGCGAAATAGCCCGCGTGATCAGGGTACGCAAAGGCTCCCTTACAAGACCACTGGTTGAAATAATTTTAGACGCGGACTTCGCTCCAGTCCAGGATCATATTCTGGATTTGTACGAGCACCCGCTTCATGATGCTATAGCCAGGCCGGTTTTTCAGGCCGAGCTGGAGAAGAGAAACCCGGAATTCGCCGCCGGGCTTGAATCGGCGCGCTGGTGGGTGGAGGACTAAAGCAGGAACGCCGCAGATATCCCCCCGGCATATTCCTGGTATTTAAGGTTATGAAGACGAATAAAGCGCTGGCTTATGGTTTGGCTTGTCTGTATTACCTCGGTGAAAATAATGCCGGCCAATGGAATCCTGTGGAAAAGATCTCAGGATTCCAGCGCCTCTCGGCCGATTACTGCGTTAAGGTTCTACACGCCCTTGTTCGCGCCGGCTTTGTGGAATCCGGTGGCTGCGGTTATCGTCTTAAAAAAGATTTATACGATATAAGCGCATGGGCTTTGATGGAATCATTTATAAGCGACTTCAACGGCGCTCCAAAAACCCTGAGTGGTCGGTTACCCCTCAATCTCCATAGGACATTATTTGAAGCGACGAACCGCTGGCTGGTGGGGCTTACCGTGCAGGATATTATTGAAATGACGGAAATAGAAATACCGCAGGATAGAAAGGCGCGCAAAACCAAAGAGACTGGCCTTCTCCCTGCTTTAAGAGCCGGTAAATAAAATGGAAAACACAGGTCCTGGCGATCCTACGGAAAAGCTGATACTGATAGTCGATGATGATGACTCGGTGATGGAGCTGTTTGACTTTATAGCGCGCAAAGAAGGCTTTAAAACCGTAAAAGCGGCCAGCGGCGAAGCAGCCATTAAAACCGCCAGGCTCCTGCGCCCGGCGTTGATACTTCTCGACTTGATGCTTCCGAAACCCGGCGGGTTCGAAGTTATGCGCGAGCTGCAGGGTGACGACACCGCTGATATCCCCATAGTAATGGTAACAGGCCGCTACATGGACCGCTCCACACTGGCTATGATAAAACAGGAACCGAATGTAAAAGGCTTTATGGAGAAGCCGGTAGATCCGCAGGCCCTTGCCACCCTCCTGCACACGCTCCTTAAAACGCGCGCGGCCTCTGCCACCAAATCGCCGGGAATATAATAGCCGGCCCTACAGGTACTTTAAACGGGGGGTGTTATGCCGAAACAAATACTTGTTGCCGACGATGATCCGGTTTTGCTTAGCCTTTATACGCGCATGCTTGCCGGCACAAGGTACGCTGTTTCCCGCGCTTCCAGTTTTGCGGAAGCTACAGCACTCATAAATTTAAATAGTTACGACCTTCTGGTAACAGACCTGATGTTCCCGGACGGAGTGGGCACCGATTTAATAACAATCTTTGAAAGAAAACAAGGCTGCGCCAAGTGCATACTTGTAACCGGCTCCGGCACAGAAGTTAACCTAAAGCAGATTCCGTCTTTGGCCGGTTATTTTGAGAAACCTCTTAACGCGGAAGCTTTTATGGCCGCGGTAACTAAGATCCTGGCGTAGGATTTCCAATTACAATACTAAAACACAAAAGCCAGGTGGCGGCGCTCCGGCCGCTGTTCGCCTTCGGACTATAAAAGCGCACTTTTCCATACCCCCCTCCCTGCGGCCACTTGACAAACCTACGATAATGTATTACTATATTGTAAGCCCTTATGAGATTACGTCATTTAGATTGGGATGAAGTTAATATTGCGCACATTGCGCGCCACAACGTTACACCCGACGAAGTAGATGAGGCGTTTGAAGAGAAGCACTTGATCTTTAAATCCCGGGACGGTCGGTATATGCTGCTCGGGAGAAGCGCGGCCGGGCGCTACCTTATGGTTGCGTTTGCAGTAAAGGTTGGCGTGGCGCGTGTAATTACAGCGCGGGATATGAATAACGCAGAGAAAAAGCGTTATCAGTAAGGGAGCATATATGAAGAAAAAGAAATTACCCGATTTTAAGAGTGATAAAGAATTCGGCCAGTTTGTGGATAACCACGATATGGCCCCCTTTCTTGATGATATGGAACCCGTAGATCAAATGCTCCTTGATCCTAAGCTCGCGCAGAAGATCAAAGAACGTTCCAAGAAGCGGTTGATCACTCTTAGGCTGCCCGTGTGGCAGGTGGCCACCGCGAAAAAGATTGCCAAGCGCGATAACCGCCCGTATCAGAGGGTTATCCAGGCTTGGGTTGACGATGGCCTGCGCCATGAGGTCCGCAGCGCAAACCACGCGCACAGATAGGCTCACAAAATCACATCAGCCCGTACCGGCGCGGCCTAACGGCCGCGCCGTTCGCCTTCGACCCATAAAAGCGAACTCCCCCCTTCAGTTTTGATACGCTCCCGTCGGGCTACCTTTTACACATTGCGCCCATAGTTCGCATATTTAGTAATATGCGAACTATGGCCACATACCAATACAAGCGTGAACCCCTCACCAACGCAAACGCCGACCGCCTGGCTAACGCCAGCCGCTCCGGTATCGAGAAAGTGGTTATCTCAACGCTGCTCGATACCGGCCTGCGCGTCTCGGAGCTGGCCGGCCTCACCAAAGAGAACGTCCTCTGGCAGGACCGCCGGCTCCTGGTCTACGGCAAAGGCGGCCCGTTCGGCAAGAAAACAAAACGCCGCATTGTGCCGCTCACAGAGCGCGCCTTTACCGTGCTCTCGCACTACTTCTCACTCAACGACTCCTTCGGCTACACCGCCCGCGGCATCCAGAAGATCGTCCGCCGCGTTTCCAACCGCGCCGGCATCACCCAAAAGGTTTCCCCCCATGTGCTTCGCCACACATTTGCAGTCACTTGCATAAAGAAGGGTTTAAGTACCCGCTACCTTCAGCTTTTTCTGGGCCACGACCACCTTTCCACCACGGAAATTTACTTAAACGTCTCGCCGGAAGACGCCTGCGCGGAATTTAGGAAACGCTTTTGATTCTCCGGAATTATTTTCTTGACGCGCACTATCGCTTTTACTATACTTAATAACACTTAACAACCCTTAATAGCTGTTTATAACTATGCCGGCAAAAACAATCTTAATAGCAACACACAAAGGCGGGACCGGGAAAACCGTTACCGCAATGGCCTTATCAACAGCCATTGCCCTTTCAAAAAAGAAATGTCTTCTTGTAGACCTGGACCCACAGGGACACTCTACTTTGGGATTAGGACTTGAGCTGCATGAAGCTGACATCACAATCCGGGAGGTTTTCTCTGAACCCCCTCAGCCTATAGCCCGTGTCATTCGCACAACGCATGTGCCTGGTCTGGATATCGCGCCCTCCAATATCCGCCTTGCCCGGGTGGCACAAGCGCTATACATGCGGCCCAGGCGTGAAGATCTGCTTAAGCGCGCTCTTGATGCCATCCGTCCTCAATATGATTTTATAATCATCGACTGCCCCCCCTCCCTTGGAATTCTCGTAGAGATTGGCATCGCTGCAGCCGACCTTATTATTATCCCTTGCCAGATGGAAGCCAGGGCAGCGGATGGGTTGGTAGACCTTTTAGAGGTTATTACGCTGATCCGTGGCGAGCAGTTTAACGCCTGGCAGATTCTCCTCACTAGGGTTGATAGCAGAAGAACTATTACAAATGAAGCGGTCTTGGCTTCTCTGTCCCCCTGGAAAAACAAGATACTTAAATCCTGCATCCCACAGTCGGAACCTCTCAACCAGGCACAGATTCAACGAACCGATATCTACACTTTTGAACCCAAGAGCAAAGGTGCGCTGGCCTATCAAGCATTAAAACAGGAGATTATTAATAATGGCAAACAAAGCTAAGCGCCTTCTTGAGAAAGTTTTAGCCACAACCCGTGTGCCACAACCAACGCGGCTTATTGAGACTGATAAAAAAAGGGGTTATCGGGTAGTAGCAATAAGTCTCTACACCCCGGAGATTGACTGGGTAAACAACATTACCAGGACACTTATATCGGCCGGCAGCATAAAAGCCAATAGATCTCTCGTGGTCCAGGAAGCTATCCACCGGCTCCAGGAAGACCTTGCCGGGAAAGACCCCAATGAGGTTATTAAATATTTTATCGCCCGGGCGGCAAAAAGGGCCATAGCTTTATAAGTGTTAATAAGTGTTAATAATTCTTATTAAAACCATGGGGGATTAGTGGAACCAACCGAACAACAAGATGCGGAACAAATATGGAACTCCGCCCGTCCTCAGCTTGAAACAACACTGGGCAGCAGCTTTTGCTCACTATGGCTCTCTGCTTGCCGGGTAGAAGGAATCATCCAGCACGGAGCACTCACTCTTTTTGTACCCAACGCCATATTCCTTAAGAAACTCGACCAGCATAAAGACGATATTCTTACCGCCCTTATACCCAACGGTATATTCAAACTCGATATCCAGATAACCCCGTCTCCGGCTGAAGATTTTATTAAAAAGCGCGAGACTAAACCGCCAATAGAAGAACCCAAGTCCAGGAAACGCACACTTCCTGTCCGAGTACCGCACCAGCTCCCAGCCCAAAGTTTCCATGAGAAGATGCTTTTTGCTCTTCCTGTTTCGCTTGCCTCCGACACGCTCGCCAGCCAATGCCGCGACTGGCAGGTAGATATGGTCATGCGCGGGGGGGACTCCACAGTCAATTATCAATGGAAGCTTACCGCGCCTAAAGGCGAGCATCTGCCCGGGCCTGAAGCGGAAACCTTACGGCTGGCCATCGAGCGCGTTTTAACACTTCGCAGGAAGGAACGTCCCGTACGCCAGGTTGAACAATTTACCGCATACGATATCTGGCGGGCGCTTGGAAAAAAAGGAAAGCCCGGCAAGGATCATTACACCCGTATAGCCAACAACCTTTTAAGGACGGCTCAGACAAATTACCTTAAAGTATTTAACGCCTCTGACGGGCAGCATACAGGGAGGGGGGTTGAACGCTGGCATTTCTGGCGCAAAGTTTATGTTTGGGGAGACACGCTCCCTGATGGGACAAAATCACAGCATATAGCTATAGAGCTGGAGGATTGGTACCGTGAGGCAATTAATACACATGGACACCTTCTACCTTTTAATGATGAATTGATCCTTGCGCTTCATGGTGAAGTATCCCGACGGTTGTTGCGGCTCCTGGCGGCAAGATCCTACGGAAGAAGTAGTTCTTATATAGTTTTTCCTTACAAGAATCTTTGTGAACTCCTCGGGACTAAAGCCCAGGTAAAATTAAAAAAGGCAAAAGAAAAGCTTAATATAGTTCACCAGGAACTGTTACAGCTTCCCCAACTTTACTTAGAGTGGCAGAAAAAGCAGGGGCGCAGTAAACTTCAGGTAAGACTCCCTGTTCTGGCGGGCCGGCCGGAGTGGGTTGTTAACACCCAAGAATGGACAATCCGGTATCATCCGGGGCCAGGACTTCGCACTAAAGTGCGCCAACCGACCCAGTTAAAACTTCCATTAAACATTAAATAAACGCCTTTTAAAAAAGCTCAACTATTTACACTCCAAAAGCAAAAGGTGTTAGTATTTCCTATAAACGGCCATCAAGGGGGCCATCTGACGGCCATCAGGGGGTCCTTCTGACGGCCATCAGGGGGTCCTTCTGACGGCCATCAGGGGGTCCTTCTGACGGCCATCTAAGGGACCGCTCTTGCTCCCCTATTATACGCGCGCGCGAAGAGTACAGAAGTATAGAAGGAGAGAAGTAGATAGCGCGTGCGGAATAAGCTTCTCCGCACGCGCAGCGGGGGGTATCCCCCGCACCCCCATTTTGTTAAACTTTTCTAACCGAAAAACAACCCCAGAAATCTTATTAGTCGGGATGCTGGGATTGGGGGGGGGGAACTAGATAGAAAACTTGTTTTGGGTAGTTACCTTTTTTACCTAAAATCTTTAAAAGAGTGTTTTACAACCCGACACTACGCTGTCGGGTTGATGTGGTAGGCTATATCTGTCCAGACGGATAAACTGTAGAAAAAATATAAGAGGAGGGTGTTATGAAAAAAACGCTTTTATTTATCGCTTGGCTGTCACTGATGGTTGTGCCATACCGCGGCGCCATAGCGGCTGAGGCTTTGTCTTTTGAGTCTCAGCTGCTTGAGGTCCACAAAACCATTCTCTCCCAGGCAGTCACGCCGCATAAAGAAATTTATTCACAACCTGGAAGAACTCCTAGCTCCGAGGTTGATTGGCTGACCTCGGTGGCGATGACTGTGGGAGGAAGCCAGACCGGAATTTTCTACATTACAGAAGATAATCTGGAACTAATGGTCCTCGCCGATATGATGAATAATATATTTAAATTCTACGGCGACCTAAAAGCTACCGCAGAACCCCTCTATCCAACTGATATTGCCTACGGATACCATCTTAAAGGACCGGACGTAGACGTTAAAATAGAACGGTGGGAGTCTGGTGGATATTTGATAAGAGGGACCTATACAAGAGCAGACAAGGAAAAACCTATTTTTATATCCATCTTGCTGTTGTCAATAGATGGCGGCTGGAAAATATTAGAAAAAGGTATATCTCTGCGGATTCAACGTACGACGAATGGGGCTAATATAGACGGCGATATTAATCTGGCTGCTGGTGGAAAACGCGAGATGGCCATTCTAGGATCATGCCTGGTAGCGGTCATTCATTCCCCACGCTAGCGCTTTAAATTGAAAACCCCTAACAGCCGCGCTGGAGGCAAAAATCAGGGGGAGCACTACGTAAACCGCCCCCCGAACCGCCCGCACCTGCGGCCTGTTCATTTGCCGTTCCCCTCCACCCTCCCCAGGCCGCCCAGCTCGTCTAAAAGCCCTATTCAGCCCCCACAAATAAGCTAAAATACATTTTCAGCTTTTCCGGTCTTTCTATGCCCAGAACCAAACCCAAAACCCTGCCCTCCCTGGCCGCGCGCCTAAAAAAAGCGGGCATCCGCCATTTCGATGAGCTGATCCATGAGCAATCCGAAGAATGGCTTATAAAAAACTTCCCCGTGCATAAAGACGAGTATCCCGTCAATGTCACCCGGCTCATGCGCAACCTCCTCTGGCAGATGAAAGAAAGAATCGCCAGCAATGAGAAACCGCCCTTCAAAGAGCTGCTCCGGACCTACTGGTACATGTACGTCAAACCCACCCTGGCCCGGGCCGGCGCCCTGGCCGAAGAAACGGATCAATACAAGCAGCTCTCGGAACACCTCGCCGGCCTGGTGAGGATATACCAGGTCATGAAGTACAAAGACATTGGCTTCCGGGACGAGAACGAGGCCAACCGGAAAGTGGGCCTCTTCGCCAATGTCATCGTCTTCGCCGAAAAGGTGGGCCACTTCGCTTACCTCTCGGAGCTCTTTGAGCAATACCATGTTTCAGTCATCGCCCTGGGCGGCCAGCCTTCCGTTCTGAATATCGAGTATTTCGTAGACGCCATCAAAGCGGCCAAAATCAACCTCAGGCGTTCCTTCTACCTGTTCGGCATCGTGGACTTCGACCCCTCGGGCTGGATAATCCGCGACGCCTTCGTTAACAACCTCCGCCATTACGGCATAAAGAATGTCCAGACCTTTGAGCTCGTCCACCCGGACATGCTCAAAACGCCTGAGGAAGTCATTGCGGCCCGCTACCCCGTCAAAGCCGGCAAAGAAATGGAAGAGAAAAATCGGCGTTGGTACGAAGAAGTCACCAAACGCCATTACGCTTTTATGAAGTATCTCGTTGAAGAGAGCGCCGGCAAGCGCAAGCTCTACGGCCTGGAATCCGAGGCCGTCTCCACGGAGCGCATCAACCTGGAACTTGAGCGCATCATGAAGCCCGTCATCGGCGGCAACGAAGAGAAACTAAAGGTTTACGAAATGAACAACTTAGACATTGCCAACCAGGAGCTTATCCTTTTCAAAGCCACGCACCCGGAGATCCCATGAAATCTGAAACCAAAACCATAGTCACCGGCATTATTAAATTCACCTCCGTCAAGAATTACATCAACGAAGTTGAAAAGATGCGCATCGCCAAAGACGCCGTCAACAAGTATATCGCCGAGTTTGATGACGTCCAGAACGTCGTCATTAAAGAAGCCAAGCGCCTGGCGCTGGCTGAGAAGCGCAGCACCATCCTCAAGCCGGACGTCGCCGCCGCCCTTGAGAAATACCTGCGCCGGAAGAATCTCCCCTGGACTGAAACGGCCAAAGAAGTCATCAAACACAACCCCACCGACCTCGGGAAGATCTCCAAGGCCATCCGCGACTGGATAAAAGAGCACGAGAAACCCCTCCGGACAGCCAGCGGCAAGCTGAATAAACTTAACCAGGGCCAGCTCGCCGCGGCGATCGCCGATAAGTTTAACCTCCAGCTCACTGAGACCGGCGAGATCATAGACTTCCTGATCGCCCAGGTCGCCCAGGACCTGCGTGCCGGCCGCCGTACCTACTTCAGAGGCTTCGCCTCTTTCGTCAAAAAAATCCATCCCGGCCGCAAGTACCGCCACCCCAAAACAGGCGAAATCATCCAGCTCCCGCCCAGGCCTTACGTGGATTTCACGGTCTCGCCGGCCTTTCTCAAAACCCTCGGTGCGGCAAAGATCCCCCGCGCAAATAAAAAGAGAAAGCAATGATGCAACCCCAACTTATCAGGTCGATCGCCAGGAAGTTCTCCCTTCCCCCTTCCGACGCCGCCGCAATCATAGATTCAATACTTGCAAGAATGACCGCCAGCCTGCAGAAAGGCGAGCGGGTTTACTTTAAAGACTTCGGTTCTTTCACCAAGAAGACGCGCCCAGGGCGCCATGTCCGGCACCCCAGGACCGGGCAGCTCATCTGGATACCGCCCCGGCCGGACGTAGACTTCAACCCGGTCAAGGGTTTACTGAAGGCCAAGCGGCGCTGAGCTCCCCAGATTTACGCCCCCATACAACCGGCGCCGGCGGCTCCAGGAGGCGCTTTCCCGGCCAAAACGACCCTTCCCCCCTAAAAGCCCTTTAAGCGCGTTTATCGCCATTTCTGGCGAAATGGCTATTTAAAAACGCGCAGGAATACCCCAAGACAGCGTTTCCACGACGTGCCTGTGTCATTCCATCCCGCGTTCTACGACGAGCGCCTGGACGTTACAATCTCCCCTTGAAATTCCGGGATTTGTCTGCTATAACATACCCGGATATAATTCAACTGCTTAAGGGTTTTCACAAACTCTGTAAACAGTTGAAGTTTTGTTTTTTTAGGGGCTGATATGGGGACGGGTTCAGACATCGGTAGAATTTTGCGGGCTACCCTGCCCGCGGCGGCGATAATTATCGCAGCATCCATAATCCCCTTCTCTGCGGTATGCCTGCCTGTACGGCAGGCAAATGGCGATACCACAACATCAATAACCGAAAGCAGCCGGACATATAAAGACCCGGTCTGTAATTCCATGGTCAAAGACCTGGAAACCGAAATAGCTAAGACAACCGCCAGTCTGAAAAACTGCGGAACCCAATCTTCCGCTTCCCCTAAAGCCGCCGCGGCCAGGGCCAAAGAATGCGAGCAGCACGAGAGGAAGCTTAAGCTCACTAAAGAGAATCTGCTCCGTATCAAGGAACAATGCGACAAAGGCCTTACTCCGGATTATCTGCCAAAGGTTATAGAGGACCCTACTGCGGTTCCCTGTGCTCAATGCGGCGCGAACAAATCGCTGTTGAAGGAACCCCCGGCAAGAGTTCTAACCGGCCTTCCCATGTCCGGCAATGTGATGGATTTAAAAGGCGGCGATCCAAACCTCAGATCAGTCTTTGGAAAATCCGCGGCCGCTCCCGCCCTGGCCGCGGCAGGTGTGCCGCCTCCCGAGTTTATTGGGGCCTGGTGTTGCAACAACCAGTTTGTTGAAGCCGCTAATATAACAGCTTTCTATGCGAAGTGTTGCAATATATGCGGCGAGCATTGCGGGACAACGCCGCCTGTCGACCCGCCACCTGTTGACCCCCCGCCCGTAGTTGTTCCTCCAGTAGAACCGCCGCCTGTAGTCGTACCACCCACTGAGCCGCCGCCGCCCGTAGTCCAGCCGCCAACCAAGGGATCCGGTTTCCTGGCCAAAGTGGGCAACTTCTTTAAAGCCATCGGAAAATGGATATGGGACAACGTCCTCAAACCCATCGGGGATTGGGTTAAATCATTGTTCGGGAAAAAACCTGAACCCCCAAAGCCTGAACAAGAAAAATGCTTGCGTATTAGCAAGCGCATTCAAGAGGTAGAAAAAATTATTACTGGCTTAAAACAGGGACAGAAACCAGAGGATATTGTGTCGGGAGGTCCACTATATTATGCTAATACACGGTGTCTGCCTATTGTGGGGGCGAAAACTGTGTATTCCGATTCATTTTACGCATCTGACCCTGAAATACAAGAGGCCGTAATAGCGCATGAAAATGTTCATGTACAGCAATGCGGAGATTATGGTTGGTTGGAGTACGGTCAGCGAGTAGAAACTGAGATAATTTCAATAGAAACTCCCGCATATGCGGCGGAAAAGGTAGCACTAGAAAGAATATTTACAGGGCAATGTAAATAAAAGAGTGTTTAGGATAAAGTATGAAAATCTGCACATATGCCATGTTTTTTCTGACAATGGGACTTGTCATAATGATTTTTCCATATATTATGACTTTGTTCAATCGCTTTAACAAAGACAGGGTTTTGGCCTGGCGTAAATTCTTTGTTATTATTTCCATTTGCTACTTGCCATCTATTATTATTCTAGCTGTCGCAAAACTTTACGCAAGCAATAAAGCGGTGTTTTACTTTCTCCTTCAGTTATGGGCTTACGGGTATTACTTCATCTATATTGGCCTCTTAATTTTGATTAAGAAACGCATAAATCTCCAATTGGGTTGGTGGCAAGTCATTGTTTTAGGCACGATATGTTATTTAGCAACTACCATAGGGTTGCTTCCAAGATTACTTGAGTTTTGTAAGGACTCGTTACCAATAATATCTGGTACACCTCACTATTGATAGTTACCACTGGCCAAAAGCCTTTTAAAAGCCAAGCGGCGCTGAGCTCCCAAGGTTTACACCCCCCTACAACCGGCGCCGGCGCCTCCTGGAGGCGCTTTCCCGGCTAAAACGACCCCTTCCCCCTTAAAAGCCCTTTAAGCGCGTTTATCGCCATTTCTGGCGAAATGGCCGTTTAAATTCGCGCAGGAATGCCCTAGGACGACGTTCTCCAGATGGGCCGGTGTGATTGTACCCCCTGTTTTACGACGAGCGCCACGACGCTATGATCTGCGGAAACGGCCCTTGCGGCCGCAGCTCCGCCTTTGCCTGGCGGCAAAGCCGGCACTGCTGCCGCGGGCCGCTCTTCACGATAAGGAAGCCGGCCAGACCTGCGCTGCGCTTAGGCCAGGCCGGCACCTTACAACAACACCCAGGCCGCGCAGCTCCCCCGCTTTACCCTCGATATGAAACGGCCTTCCGCGGCCGGCAGCTCAGCCTCACCCAGGGCGTCGGTTCAGCTGCCGGCCGTTCGCCCCACCGCCGCGCAAAGCCGCGGCGCCCGGCCGCAGCGGCCAGGTTTGTGGGGCCTCCAGGCCGCGCCTTACGCCCCACCCCTGCGCGGCCGCGCGCCCCCCTTACCGCCGTTGGCGGTAAGGCCCGCGCAAACGACCGCGGCCTTGCAAGAAAAAAGGAGGCCGGTCAGACCACGTTAAGACTTAGTTCCGGCCGGCTTCCTCAAAAATCATTAAAGCGCGGTTATCGCCATTTTTGACAAAATGGCCATTTAAATTCGCGCAAGAATGCGCCAGAACAGCGTTTCCACGACGTGCCCGTGTCATTATACCCCACGATTTACGACGAGCGCATAGACGTTATGATCTGCGGAAACGGCCCTTGCGGCCGCAGCTCCGGCTTTGCCTGGCGGCAAAGCCGGCACTGCTGCCGCGGTCCGCTCTTCACGAAGCGGAGGCCGGCCAGACCTGCGCAAACGGCGCAGGCCAGGCCGGCATCCTTAAACGACTAGGTAACGGCCATGCGCGGCCGCCAGGCCAGCCTTGCGCGGCGAATGCGCCGGCAGCCCTGGCGGCCGTTCGCCCCACCAACGCGGCTAAAGCCGCGTTGCCCGCCCGCTGCTGCGGCCCGGTTCGTGGGGCCGCATGACCGCGCCTTATAACGACGCTCGCCGCTGGACGTTCCCTCGATAGTCCGACGTTATCGCCCGGCTTCCGCGGTTGCTCGACAAGGTAGGCCGCAACTTATCGCTCGCAACCGCGCCCGTCCTGCAGGCCGGAAGCGGCAATATGGCGGGGAATTCCGCGAAGCGCGGAACCGGGCAACCCGGTCGTTTTCCCTTCGCCCGGCTCCCCGCGCGCCGCCTTGCCTGGCCGCAGCGGCCCAGCAAGGCGTCGTTCCCTCGCCGGCCGC
>MNUR01000107.1 GCA_001871115.1 Elusimicrobia bacterium CG1_02_56_21
CCAAAGGGTTCGCGGGGCAGAACCCCTGCCGCCCCTTACACAATATACCACTCGCGAATTCACGGAGGGGTGGAGAGGGGTTGCCCTGGAGCCGCTTTGGGGAGGGGGGCCCCAGCCTTATTATCCGGCTGGGGGGAACCGCGCAACGGTTCCTGCGCGGCGGAATGGGCAACCCCTCGCCAGGACCCCGACCCTGATCTCGCGATCATCAGTATCAGTTATCCAAGGTGTTGCTAAAAATGCCGTTTTTTATCCGGGTCATTGGGTGTGAAAATGGTAAAATTGGGGGGTGAAGGAATTTGATTCCATTATTAAAGCCGCCCTGAAGGAAGACATAGGGAGCGGGGACATTACTACCCGGTTCTTTGTTCCTTTGGGAACGCGGTTTTACGGTGAGATGCGGGCCAAGGATAATGGCGTGGTCTGCGGGCTTGAAGTGGCAAAGAGAGTCTTCGAGCTGGCGGCGAAGGGCTCGAGGGTAAAAATCCAGGTTAAAGAGGGCGCTAAGATAAAGAAAGGCGCCGTTCTTATAAAGATCGAGGGCCCGGCCTCCATACTTACCGCCGAACGCACGGCTTTGAATTTTCTGCAGCATATGAGCGGCGTGGCCACCAGGGCCGCGCTTTTTTCATCCGTAGTAAAGAATCCCCGCACAAAAATTTACGATACCCGCAAAACCCTGCCGGGCCTGCGCGCTATTGAGAAATACGCCGCTGCCTGCGGCGGCGCGGCCAACCACCGCCTGGGCCTGCACGATATGGCCATGATAAAAGATAACCATGTGGCCCTGGCCGGAGGCAGCCCGGTGAAGCTTGCGCAGAGGATAGCCCTGATGCGGCGGGCAAAACCCGGGCTTAAAATAGAGATAGAGGCGCAGAGCCTGGCCCAGGTAAAAGACTTTCTTCCGCTTGGAGCGGACGTTATGATGCTGGATAATATGGATTTTGCGGCTATGAAGAGCGCAATAGCGCTGATCAGGGCGCATAAAGGCAAAAAGCCGGAGATCGAGATCTCCGGCGGAGTTGACCTGGCGAAAGCCGCGCGCTATTCCAAGCTGGGGGCGGACCGTATTTCTGTCGGTTCTATCACCAGCGGGGCGAAGCCTTTGGATATTTCTTTTGAGGTAAAAACAAAATGAAAGCATGCAACTGTGAAGATCTGGACCTGAATAAACTGCCCGGCATAAGCAAGATAGTCTGCCTGGATGAAACCGAGTCTACCCAGACCGTGGCCAGGGAGCTTGCGCTGGCGGGTACGGCCGGGAAAACCCTGGTCCTGGCGGAAACCCAGACCGGCGGGCGGGGCCAGATGGATAAGACCTGGGAATCCGGAAAAGGCGGCCTTTATCTGACGCTGCTCCTTAAACCCGAGACGCAGCTTAAATACCTGCCCGAACTGAGCGTGCTCAGCGGCGAGGCCGTGGCCGAAGCTATAACGCTTCTTTACGGGATAAAGACCCGCATAAAAAAGCCTAATGACGTTTACGCCTGGAACCCTAAGCGCCGCAAATGGCTTAAGATCTCCGGGATACTTACAGAGTCTTCTTCGGTCAGCGGCGCGCCCACCTGGGTACTGCTTGGCGCCGGGGTTAACCTTAACAACACCGTCAAGCTTGATACCGCCGTAAGCGTTAAAGCTATAAAAGGCGCCGAAGTTTCCAGGGAAGTTTTCCTCGCTGAATTTCTTAAAATTTTCTGGCAGCGCTATTCCGCCTGGGAATACGGCAGCCAGGCCAAGGGCTAAGGTGCCGGCCGGCCGGGTAAAAGAGATAGCCCGCGCCAAAGGCGCCACGGCCGCAGGCATAGCCGGGCCCGGAGAGCTTGCGGAATTCAGCCGGTTTTCGCTTGCGGTTTCCGCTTATCCGCAGGGCTTGTCCTACCTTAAAAGAAGCGGCCTTAAAAGACATAGCATTAAAAACTGGAACCTGGACGCGGCTTCGGTTCTGGTCTGCGCCTTCAGGTACTGGGAACCTGGCATGGACTACGAAGCCGCCCTGAAAGCCGTAGGAGACCCGGCCGCTCTGCTGGCCGGCTCCGGCCGCAAGATAAACCAGCCCGGGCTTCTTTCTGTTCCGGGTTCCAAAATTTCCCGCTACGCTTTAAGCCGGGATTACCACCTGGTAGTTAAAGAAAAACTTTCTTCTATGCTGGCCGGGATAAAGGCCGAATTGCCCGGGACGGAAGGGCTTATTTTCTGCGACACTTCCCCTGTTATGGAGAAAGAACTGGGCCGGCTGGCCGGGCTGGGCTACAGGGGCAGGAATACTCTTTTAATGTCCGGGGAACTGGGCAGCTATTTCTTTATAGGCGGTATAGCTCTCGATATAGAACTGCGGCCGGACCGTCCGGCTGAAGGTTCCTGCGGCGCCTGCCGTCTCTGCGAAGCAGCCTGCCCTACCGGGGCTTTGGCGGGGGGGGCGATGGACGCGGGCCGCTGCCTTTCCTACTGGACCACCCAGTCCAAAGAAAAGATGCCGCCTGAAATTGCCGCAAACAGCGCCGGTTTCGCTTACGGCTGCGATATCTGCCAGGAAGCCTGCCCTCTGAATAAAGTTCCCGGAGCAATCGCTCCCGGTTTTGAACCTATAAAAATATAGCTTTAGATAAAGATCCCTGGTTAGCTCTGTCTGGAGCTGCCCGTGGTTTTAACCCGCGTATACTGGAAGACGGAAATTGTTTAATAGTAATCGACTCTCCTTCCAGGGAAAGTTATTTGCTCTTTTTTTTGAAGGGGTGGCGAGGGTATGGGTTCTGCGGGCCCTCACGGAAGGAGCCGCTTGCGTAAGCGCGGCGACTGAGTGGGGAGGGCGGCCACGGTGTGGCCGCCCCGGTGCCCGCCGGGCCCGTACCCTTGCCGGGACCCCGGCTTCGCATCTCGCCACCGTATTTGAGTTAAAATAAATAAAAAAGGGAAGCTTTGGGCTTCCCTTTTTTATAAGCTCTGCGTTCGTTATCTCTTCGCGAGACCGTTCTTTACCGCTTCCGTAAGGTCGTCGGTGTTGAAAGGCTTGGTGAGGAAGGCCGCAACCTGGGAGAAGCGCTGGAACATGGTGCGGGAGGGTTCGAGCGCGGAAAGGACAACTATGGGCATCTGGCCCAGTTCTTCGTCCTCCGAGATCTGGGTGGCCAGTGAGTAGCCGTCTATACCGGGCAGCATCACGTCCAGCACAAGCAGCTCCGGTTTATAGGAGCGCAGGATGTCCATAACTTCGCGGCCGTTGTCGCAGACTTTTACCTGGTGTCCCATCGACTCGAGGGTGTACTGTACAAGGCTCGAGATTTCAGGATCATCGTCAACTACAAGAATTTTGTTCCCCATATAGGTTAAATCTAACACATATATCTGCTATTTGTAAAGCAGGAGCTTGGCGGCTTCGGCCCTGAAGGGCGCGTTATTCTCATCGAAAGCCGCTATTATCTCAGCGGGAGCAGCTCCGGCCTCCAGCATGGTGTAAAAGCCGGAATTCCCGGTCATTTTGCGGATTTCTTCCTGTTTAAGCTTGAAATCCCCGCCATTGTATTTTTTAAGCAGGTAAACGGCGTGGGCGAAAATGTCCAGGGCCCTGACCGCGGGCTTGTCCGTAACCTCTATATTTATTCCTTCGCAGGGAAGGCCGGCAAATACATCCTTGTCGGGAGTCAGTTTCAGGGCGGAGAATTTAACGCCTTTCAGCCCGGCTTTGGAAAGAGCTTTGGCTATTTTTTCGGCTTTCATCCACGGCGCGCCGAACCAGAGAAAGGGCCTGTCCGTCCCGCGGCCTACGGAAATATTTGTAGCTTCAAAACAGCCCAGGCCGGGGTACAGAACTTCCGCGTCGACATTGCGGATATTGGGCGAAGGGTTGGTCCAGACAATGCCGGTCTGGTCGAAGAACATCTGCCGGTTCCAGTTCTCCATCTTTACCACGGTAAGGTCAAGATTAAGCCCCAGGTTCTTTTTATGGAACAGGGCCATTTCCCCGGCGGTAAAACCGTGGCGCGCCGGTACGGGGAAATAAGCGGTAAAAAAGCTTATGCCGGGAGCGAGCACCGGGCCTTCTACAAGGCCGCCTATCGGGTTGGGACGGTCCAGGACCATAAAAGGCAGGCCGGCTTTAGCGGCTTCCTCCATGGCATAGCCCATGGTGGTAAGGTAAGTGTAAAAGCGGGCGCCTATGTCCTGTATGTCGAAGACCAGAATATCCAGATCTTTGAGCATCTCCGGGGTGGGCCGCTGTTTTTTTCTGCCGTAAAGGCTGTAGACCGGGACGCCGGTTACGGGGTCGCTGGAGCTGGCGATATAAACCCCGCCTTCTTCCGTGCCCCGGAAGCCGTGCTCAGGTGAGAAGATGGCGGCCAGTTTGAATTTGCCGGCTTTGTGGAAAGCGTCCACGGCGTTCACCCCGTCCCGGTCGACCGAGGAATGATTAGTGATTATCCCTACCCGCTTGCCTTCCAGCTGCTTAAAACCGTCCCGCTCCAGGATGTCGAGGCCGGTAAGGGTCAAAGTTGCCGCAGCGGCGGCGCTGCAGGCCATAAGCCATAGGCCGCAGGCAAAAGAAGGAACGATCACTTTATTTTTAAATTTCAGCATATGGCTTACGGCTTAGGGCTTATGGCTTGTTTAAGCACAAGCAAATGCAGCGTGCCCTGGTCCCACAGTTTGAAGGCGAAGGTGCGGGCTTTCTTGCCATTGCCTGCAAAGAAGTCCACCCGGCCGGGGCCTTTTATGGCGCCGCCGGTGTCCTGGCAGAAAACAAAGCGGCTGTCCTGCTTGCGCCCCAGTAATTTCCCTTCTTCGTCCACGTCGGGCATGGTGGTATTTAAGTAGGCTATGGTCCCCATGGGTACAAGGGCATTGTCTACGGCTATGGAGCGCCAGCCGGTAAGCGGCAGGCCGTAGGTTCCGGCGGGGCCTTCATCCGGGTCGGCCGGCTGGTTCAGCTTGAAGAAGGTGTAGCGGCGGTTAGCGCTCATTATCCCGCGCTCTTTCTTGGGGTGGTCCAGAAGGTATTGCTTGCCTTTTTCATGGCTTATCCCTTCCCGGGGCATTGCGCCGGCTTCTACCAGGGCGCTCAGCCAGCCTTTGAACTTAAGGCTGTTGGTGGAGGCAAAATTGGCTTTGATCACGCGCCCGTCCGGCAGCGCCAGCCGCCCGGAGCCCTCTATATGCAGGTCCATTATATCGGCCCGGTCTTTAAACCAGGCTATTTCCAGGCCTTTGCCTTCCAGCCCGCCTTCAAAGTCTATTTCTTCGCGGTCCATATAAGGGATAAGAGCCCCGTTCTTCAGGCGGCCCGTTATTTTTTCGCCTTTGAACTTGCTGTTAAAGTCCTCAAGGTTCACCGTGATAAGGTCGTCGGGTTTGGCGTAGATGGGATATTTGTATACATCGGTGCGGCTGAGGCTGGCTTCCAGAGTGGGCTCGTAGTAAGAGCTGAAAACTACGGTGCCGGTGGAATCCCGTCCGGCCATCTGGTAAATATCGAATTTTTCCTTCAGTTGCCGGTCCAGGTCCTGCAGCGGGCCGGAAGATTCAAGTATCTTTATGAATTCTTCATTGGAGGCCGCCAGGTCGTATGCGGTTATTTTACGCGAGCCGAAGGTATAGGCCTGGGTCCCGCCCTTTAGTCCCAGGAAATACTGGCGGTTAAGCCTGGCGGCTTTCAGGAGGGATTTTATATTATCGCTATCCAGGAAAACAGGTATGTTCTCCGGGGTGGCCAGGGCCACGGGAGGGGCTTCTGGGGCCTTTGGAGCGGCAATTTCAGCGGCAGGGACAGCGGGGCAGGGCGGGCAGGCTCCTGCCTGTTCACCTTTTCTGACCCCGGCAGCGCAGCCGGCCAGGGTGAGCGCGAATATAACTAAGGTTACTTTCTTCATATTATATCTCCCGTGTGTTTTCCAGGTTAAAATCTGTACCGGCGCGATAGTGCCGCTTTGGAACCCGTCGCAGGCAGGGAGCTTTTCCGCCGCTCCTGCGCGCCGGGCCGGCGGCCCGAGCCTGTGGCCAAGTAACAACAATCAAAAGTGACCTGGGTTACTCTAGCGTCATTTACATAGGGAAAAACCGGTTGTTGCTGGTTCAATTATCCCAAAATAGTTCTGTTGACACAAGGAGCATTTTCTACTAGACTTTGCCTATGAGGACAAATATCCTGTCGTTTTTACTTTTGATAGCGCTGCCTGGGGCGGTTCTGGCCGGTGAGGCCAGAATTCTCTCTATGAGCGGCGCCGTGGAAGTCCGCCCAGGCCGCGATGGTCAGTGGATCTCCGCCGCTGAAAATATGGAGATAGCCGAGGGCGGGGCCGTGCGCACCGCCGGCGACGGCAGGGCAGTGCTGCTGATGCCCAATAAGACCAAGGTCTGGCTTAAAGAAACTTCCAGCCTTGAAATAGAGCAGCGCAAAACGCTTTCTTCGCGCCTTATGCTGCTTTTCGGGAAGATAAAAGTTCGCGTTCCTCATCTTATGCGGAAGGAAAAATTCGAGGTCCGCACCCCGGCCGCTGTTTGCGCCGTGCGCGGAACGGAATTTACCCTGGGCTTTACCGAAGACGCCAAGATGGACCTGAATGTCCTCTTCGGAGAGGTAAAGTTCAAGTTTACCATTCCCCCGCAGAAGGGCAAGTCCGAGTTTAATATACCGCAGGGTCAGGGCCTGCAGACGGGAGACGGCGCAAAGGCGATAAAGCCGATGCTTCTTACCGCCAAACTGGAGCGGGAAGCCCTGGAGAACTGGAATCCCGGCCTGAAGCCCGGTGAGCGCCAGATGGACCTTATCCGCAAAGAGAACGACAGGCAGCAGGTAAAAGACTTCGCCCGCGCCACCAATAACGCCGAGAACTCTGTAAAGAGCTTCCTCAATGTGGTTAAAGAGAGCGACCTGGAAGCCGGCCGCACAATGACCGACGTGCACGGCAATGTGGTGCGCGTGGACCAGCGCATGATGCGCCCCAATGCCGACGAAATACAGTTCTTCAATTTGGTAAAGCGCCCCACTTACGCCGACTTTACCGCGAACGGAAAGGGCTTTGCCTATAATGGCGGTGCGGTCACGAACCGCCTTGACTATATGCAGATGACCATGAACTTCAGCGCCGACCTGCCCCAGCGCATAGAAGAGTGGCCGGCATTCTTCAACAGCAATAAGATCCACGCCGACTGGTCTTCTTTTGTGATGGCAAATAAAACCAAGGCGGACGAGATATTCTTTATAGCCCAGGATTATAAATACAACGCGGCCAGAGATGAACTTGTAAACAATGAAGCCGTCCTTGGACTCACCGTCTCCCCGGATCAGAACGTTCTTCTGACCGGAGTTCTGGTAACAGACGGGAACGGCAGCGCGGTGCATAAACTTAATCAGATATCTTCGCTCAATATACGGGATAATAGCGGAACCCCCGGCAGGATTGACTACCTGAAGGACGGTTCTGTCTGGACCGCGCTTCCCACCTCAGAGGTTATCTGGGCGCAGAAAATAGCCGCAGGCGTAGGCTATGAGGCCAAAGAAACCGGGGAGAATGTAAGCCTCTGGCAGTATCAGGCTGACGCTTACAATGTAGGTAATGGCGGCTCTGAGACTATCTGGTTCGCTAAAGAGAACTATGTGATAAATAATGCCGGCGGTATAAAGAAAGTGGAAGACTTCACTAATAGCGCCTCCGATCCTTTCACTATCCTTAAGAACAGCGCTCTGCAGACTGTGATGTATATTAAAACCTCGGCGTCTGACGATCCATCTGGAATTTTAACCAGCGCCGACGCTAAGTTTGACATAGACCCTACCGACCAGTTCGCCTATAATGGCGGGGTCGGTACCAATATAGACCTGGTGTTCATACCGGACCTGATGGTAGCCGCGGTACAGCGCATGCTGCCCGCTATAACGAATCTCAGTGACTAATAGGGGATAAAAATGAAAAGGCTGATTTTAACCTTTTTAGCGCTTTTTTTGATAAAAGGCGCCGCCTTCGCGGCAATAGACTGGGAATCCAAGGGGATGCAGATGGCCGGCGAAATAATAGCAAACCCCGCGGGTTTCTTTTACGACTTCCAGCAGGACCTTGAAGCCACCACCCCGCTGCCTCCCGGCAAGAGCTTCGGTTTTCAGACCGGGCTTTTTCCTACCACTATCCCGATGACCTATACCAATGTCTCGGGCAAGTTCCGCCTGCACGGCGAGGGGCGCATAGCCCCGGGCGTGCCGCAGCTGGACCTGATAGGCGGCTACTGGGATATGCTCGCGGCCAAGATGGCTACCAAGGACTCCCAGACCATAGACAAGGCCAAGTTCGGCGGCTACTACATGGGCGCTATAATGAGCTCTTCGGTGAGCCCGCGAGTGCGCACTTTCTGGGGCTATAAGTACAGCGTGCTTAAAGCCAAGCTGGACTTCAAGCCCGGCGAAGAGCCGGAGCTGCTGGGAACCAGGGTAAACAGTTTTGACACCGGGTTTAAAGACGACTTCTTTATAGCCGGTATCGAGACTCCTAAAGGCGTAAGCAAGCTCTGGAGCATACAGCTTAATTACGGCCTGAAGACCCAGACCTTCTCGAGCAAGGTGAGCTGGTACGGGAAGTATTTTGAGCTGGGCCTCAATATTTTCCCCGAGGGCGTGCTGGTTTTCCACCCGGTGTGGAATTTCCACCTTAATTTCTAAACTTTGTTTGTGCCGTATCGGGAGCTATGCTCTTCGGGCGGCCTAAGGATTTAAAACGATGAAAAAAATAATCTTAAGCGCTTTTATTGCGGCGGGCATGGCCGGCAGGCTCTGCGCGGCCGTGGCGGAGGATTCAAAGATCTTTACGCCTTTCTTCGATATGACCCTCTCGGAGGCGGCTTTCCTGCCCTCCGAAGGCAATATCTTCAGCGGCGGAAATATAAATACCCAGGTTGGCCTGCTGAGCAAGATTACTCAGAAGGACCAGATCTTCGGCCTGTATAACTTCAACTATTCGGGCCCGGGCTTTACCCCGCAGGACTCCAGGCAGTTCACGGACAGAAATATGTCCCACGGCTTCAATATAGAGTACCGCCGCTCTATCACGGACCGCATCCGCGTCCGCCCGGGAATTTCCCTTAATAAAGAATTCCGGCGCTCCGGGGCGAACGAAGCCTGGAAGAACGGTCTTTACAATATGAACTCCTCCGGCGGCCAGCTGGCCGTGGACTATACCTTCGACGAAGAAAAGAACGGCTATGTCACCCTGCAGTACCTCGGCAGGGTTATCAAGTTTCCAAACTATACCGACCTGCTTAGCGAATTCCAGGGTTCGGGCAGCCAGGGGAATATTGACGGCGGCCTCAACGACCAGACCCTGGGCCAGGTAAGCCTGCGCCCTGCCTGGAACAAGTTCTTCGGCGGTATTACTTATACTTCGCAGAACTACAAGAACCAGAAGGTAGTGCTCAATACCGGCGTCTACGGCAATACCAAGCAGAAGGACACCGACACTATGCTGGACTTCGGTTTCCATCACAGCCTGTGGATACTGGAACTTTACCCGGTGGTTTCCTACACTATGCATTCTTCCAACCAGAACTTCATGCTGTACAAATTCCTGGGCGATACCGCGCCCCAGTTCGGCGAGAAATATTACGACTTCAAAGAAATGGCCTTTAGCGTTCCGCTGGACCTGAATATCACCAGCAAATGGGCCATAGGCGGCGCAGTCAGCTTTACCCGGCGCGCTTATGACAAGCGCACAGCCCGCGATACTACTAATAACTTCACTACCACCAAGCAGGTCAATACTATGACCACGCTGACGGGTTCTATCCGCAAGCGGATAAACGAAGTTGCCATGGTGCGCCTGTTCGGTTCCCTTATAGTGGCCGGCTCGAATAATAAATTCGAGCAGTATATGCCTTACAGCTATACCGGCAATAGCTTCGGCATAGCTTACCAGCTGTCTTATTAAAGGCTTTGCCCTAGGCGGCAGGCAAAGAGGCCCGGGGCAGTTCCCGGGTCTCTTGATTTCCGGCTCCAGTTTCCAATCGCTTGATAAGCGAATCAACGGGCTGAATTAATTTCGTATAATTGAGTTTCAATAATACCGGAACTTGCTTCATTTGTTCGCAGCGCAAGGTGACCTAATTGAGAAGAATCGGAACTTTTACTTTTTTAATACTGGGCCTCTTTGCCCAGGCGCCGGCTTTTGCCTCCGGCCCGGGAACCACCGCCGCCAGTTTTCTTAAAATACCTGTAGGCGCCCGGGAAACGGCTCTTGGCGGGGCTTTAACCGCCGCTGCAGATAACTCCGGGGCCGTCTATTATAACCCGGCCGGTTTGGGCCTTTTGGCAAGGCCGGAATTTTCTTTCTCTTATAATAAATACGTAGAAGGCGTGTCCCAGCAGTGGCTGGCCGCGGCCTATCCCTACGGGCCCGGGGCTTTCGGCTTCGGGTTAAACTACCTTAATGCCGGCTCCTTTGATTCTTACGATAATTCTAATAACAGGACCGGCTCCGTATCGGCTTACGACCTGGCCGCTTATCTTTCTTACGGCGGACGCATCGAGCCCGGCTACGCCGCGGTGCGCTCTATCCTGTACGGGGCCAGCGTCAAGTATATATCGGAGAAGCTGGATACGGAAAAAGCCGCCGGTTACGGCCTGGACCTTGGGTTTATAGTCATTCCACGGGTTAAAAATTTAAAATTCGGCCTGGGCTTTGATAATCCGGCTTCCAGCCGGATAAAATTTATAGACGAAGGCGCCAAGCTGCCTTTTAAAGTGAAAACAGGTATCGCTTACGCCGTCGCCCCTGACAGCCCGGTTTCAAGCGTTCTTTTTTTATTCGACCTTATTTTTCCCGGCGACGGGGCGCGCTACGCGGCTTTAGGAATAGAGAACCTGCTCTACAGAACTTTCTCTCTCAGGGCCGGTTACAGTTCTTTCGGCGATCTTTCTAACGGCATGAATTTCGGACTCGGGGTCAACCTGGCCGCTTATACCGGGGCGGACCTGGGTATAGATTATTCTTTCGGTTCTTCTTATGATTTCGGCAATATTCAGAAATTGGGAATAACCTATAAATTCGGTAATCCCGCCCGGGGTATTAAGCCGGCAGCCGCTGCTCCCGCGGAACTTGCCGCCACATTGCCGGAACCTGAACCCGGGGTCTCTGTCTCTTCGGCCGCCGCGCCGGCAAAACCAGCCGCTGAGCAGCCCCTGAAAGAGAGCGGATCTTCTTTTAAAACGCTGCTCGGCATGCTGGGCAATGAGGACCCTGAAATAGTCAGGGACGGAATTAATTTTCTTGCGGCGCTTAACGACCCCCGCGCTACAGATCCGCTCATCGCCCTGCTTTACTCGGAAAATATAGACATAAAGCTGGCGGCGCTCTCCGGGCTTGCCCGCCAGGGCGATGAAAGGGCGCAGAAAGCCGTGGAAGGCCGCCTTCGCGATATTGAGCCGAGGATGCGGATGCTGGCCGCTGAAGTCCTGGGCGGCCGGGGCGGTGAAAGCGCGGGCAAGGCTTTGGAAGGTGCTTTAAGAAACGAGAGCGACGACAAAGTTAAGAGCGCTATTATAAAAGCGCTCCAGAAATTGAACCGGTGGTAAGCGGCGCTGCCCGGGAACTGTATGGGAAAAATTAATAAATATGCGGTGACAGCGGTTTTAGGCGCCTGCTTCCTGGCTGCCGGCTACCGGCTGTCGGCTACTGTCACGCTGGCCGGAGGGCAGTACAGTGTTCCGGTGCTTTCATCTTTATCAGGCGGCGGGACTGCTTCCGGCGGGAGCCTGGTTCTGCTGGCCGCAAATATGGGCGGCCCTACCGCCACGGGTACCCGGCCCAGCGGGGGGAATTTGTCAATAAGCGGCGGCGCCACTTCCGCGGCTATAACCCTGGCGGCGGCAAAAGCCGATCTAGGGACCGCGCATTGCTATCCTGTGCCTTTCAAGCCCTCCTCCGGGCATACCAAAATAACATTTATAGACCTGACCAGGTCCGCGCGGATAAAGATCTATACCCTGAGCGGGGAGCTTGTCCGCACTCTCGATAAGTCCGATTCCGGAGACTTCCTTGATTGGGACGTAAAGAACAGCCGGGGCGAAGCGGTGGTCAGCGGCGTTTATTTCTTTACCGTTAAAAGCGCCAGCCAGACCAAGAAGGGCAAACTGATGATAATACGGTAGGTTGAACCGGGTAAATTTATGCATAAAATACTTTTAAACAATAAAATGCGGTTTATTTCCCTTTTCCTGGGGCTTCAGTTGCTTGTCTCCGGCCTTTCCTGCTGCGCCGCGCCGCTGAAGATAAACTACCAGGGCCGCCTTGAGGAAAGCGGGCAGCCGGCCGAGGGCGCAAAGAGTTTCATCTTTAAAATATACGATGCGCTTTCCGGCGGCAGCCTGGTCTGGACCAGCGCGCCGCAGAGCGTAACGCTGACTAACGGGGTGTTCAGCGCTGTCCTGGAAGCCGGAGCCACCGTCAATTTGTCCACGGACGTTTTTTCCGGGGCCAGTTTTATTGAAATAACTGTGGACGGAATCGCCCTGGCCCCCAGGCAGGAAATGGTGTCGGCCCCTTACGCGCTGGTGGCCCGGTCTTTATCTTCCGAAGCCAGGATCTCTCTTTCAAACCTGGAAAAAGACCCTTCGTCTTCTTCCACTATAAACACCTCCACCAATGCAGTGGACTGGACCCAGCTTAAAAATGTGCCCGCCGGTTTAACCGACGGGACGGGGATCCTCTCCCTGGCCGCCCAGGTAGATAATGTCGCTTTATCCACAGGGACTTTAACTGTTAACCTCGCGGCCGTGATCCTTTCCACCGGCGCTATACAGGCTGACATTACGGCGGAAGCCGCAGCCCGCAGCGGCGCGGACAGCGCGCTGGGCACCCGGGTGGATAATGTGGCGGCTTCCACAGGTACTTTAACACTGAACTTTACGGCTTTAGCGCTCTCTACCGGCCCGCTCTCTGACTTCGCCGATTGGAACATGGCTTATAGCTGGGGCGATCATTCAATAGCCGGGTATGTAACAAACGCCGTGCTAAATAATGTGACTGCGTCTACTGGTACTTTAACGGTAGATCTTGCAGGCGTGATCCTTTCCACCGGCGCTATTGCGGCTGACCTCGCGACTGAAACTTCCGACCGCTCCGCCGCTGACGGCGCTTTAGCGGCGCAGATAGACAATGTGGCACTGTCTACCGGTACTTTAACCACCGGCCTCGCGGCTGAAACCGCTGCTCGCTCGGGAGCCGACAGCGCTATCACCGCGCAGATGGATAGCGTAGCCGCATCCACCGGGATATTAACAGCAGATCTTGCGGGCGTTGTCCTTTCTACCGGCCCGCTGGCCAATTCCGGCACCTGGAACGGAATATTGAGCGTTGGCGGTCCGCTTTCGCTGCCTATCGCCACCAAAACCGCCGATTACACGATAAGCTCTAATGACAGTACTATCCTGGTGGACACTTCCCTCGCTTCGGCCGATGTTGTCATTACTCTGCCCAGCGCCGTCGGGTCCGTAGGCAGGATTTATACCGTTAAAAACATTAATGATCTTTATGTGGTGAGGGTAGCTCCCGCCGGGTCTGAAAATATGGACGGCTGGAGCAACGGAGTTCCTTTCCCCCTTGCAGACAGGGGCGATTTTGTCACTTGCCAGAGCGACGGAGCTAATTGGATGATTATAGGGGCGTATGTACAGAGCTTTATAGCCATTCCTCGAGTGTTGTGGAATTAGCCGGTTTAAGCCCCTTAAGGTCTTTCCCGGGTGTTTTTAGTGTTGTGCTAACACCGTTCTGAGTGAACTTCTCCTGGGGGGCAGCATTTTCTAATCCAAGGATGAGCCTGAAATCACTCGTCGTGATTCCGTCGTGAATTTGTAGCCGGTCCTCCTTTCTGGAACAGGTTTAAGCCCGCTGGTTGAACCTTTCTGAACAGCTCCTGCTTCTCTTTTTGCATCTGCTTCGCGCATTCGTTGTCGCTCTCTGCCATGGCGATCTTGTCGAGCTGCTCGAAAGTCACCCCGTCTTTCAAGTATTGGGCAGCACCGGGCAGTTTTTTTAAAGCCTCGTAGGGCGTCTGGTAAACCTCGTATTTCCTGTGTCTTTTGCCCTTCCCGTCCACAGTAACAGTTGCAAATCCGCAGGGCCGGTGATAGTTCAGGTAGATATTGAACTTGCCCATGTAAAACCTGTTCACCTCAGGTGCATAATTGCGCGCGATATGCCAGTGCCCCATGTGTTTGCGGATAATACTGCCATTCTTGCCCTCCACTAGCGCGTTATCGTTGGTCCGCCCGGAACGGGGCTTGCTTTGCCGAATAAACTGGTCCCCCAACATCTTCGACACCTGCCTGTTTATAAATTCGCTGCCGTTGTCCGAATGGAAGCCCCGTATACGGAACGGAAACAGTGTCATCGCCGCGCTTAAAACTTCGTCCATCCAGGCTTCGTTTATGCCTTCAACACAGGCCACCACCTCCCATTGAGTAACCTCGTCGACCAGGTTGAGGCTGTATATCCCCTTGGCTTTTTCCGAATCGCCCTGGTGAACGGTATCGACGCGCAGATGTCCGGGCTTGCCGTCAGGGTTCGGCTTGCCCCTTACCTCGATGGGGATCTGTACGCTTTTGGTCTTGCCTACGGTGACGGATTTTGCCCTGTACGCCGGGCTCTCCCGCAGGTTGTAGATGTGCGCGGGTGAGATATCCTTTAAGAGTTCAAACCGCGGATCCTTGAACCGTTCATGCTGCCGTTTCAGGATCACCTTTGTGGCTGGCCCGCTCATGCGCTCATGGAGGTTGTCCGTCTCAGCCAGGAGCTCTAT